>DATHSR010000098.1:0-2000 GCA_035464035.1 Desulfotignum sp.
AACTTGCATCTAAGGGATTAGCGTTGGAACCTGAATTGTTCAGTTCCAATAGATACGACACATGGTAAATGGACAATGCCGTTTGATTTCTTAAAGACGGTATCGATCAGCGCGCATAAACAGAATATACCACCAATCAATCATGCCCTGGCTTGTTGAAAAGAAAATCAAGACCGTGTGGCTGCTGCCCCATGAAGCTGTTGGTATTGATTTTTTCAATGAAAATTGCAACAGGTAGAGATAATTTGAATTTGATTCACAGCCTGAAATATCAGATAATAATTTTGTTTAAGGACGTTTAAGAACCGGACAGGAAAATGGTGTGCCTGCGCCGGTCGGACAGGGAGAAAAAATGAATCAGAAACCAGACAAGGCAGTTCAGGATTTTCGGCTGACCCAGTGTGTCAAGGGCGCCGGCTGAGCAGCCAAACTGCCGCCCGGGGACCTGGCGGCGGCGCTGGCCGGCCTGACCATCCCAACAGACGCAAATGTCCTGGTGGGATTGGGCACCTCAGATGATGCCGGGGTTTACAGGATCAGTGATGACCTGGCCCTGATCCAGACGGTGGATTTTTTCACCCCCATTGTGGATGATCCTTATGATTTCGGCCGCATCGCTGCTGCCAATGCCCTGTCCGACGTCTATGCCATGGGCGGTGTTCCCAAAACCGCCATGAACCTGGTGGCCTTTCCCTTAGATACCATGGATCTGAAGGTGCTCAAGGATATTCTGGCAGGGGGCATCCGGATTCTGGAGGAATCGGGCACCGTGCTCCTGGGGGGGCACAGTGTGGAAGATGCGGAACTCAAGTACGGGCTGTCTGTCACCGGCTTTGTCCATCCGGAAAAAATACTGACCAATCAGGGACTGCGGCCCGGGGACCGGCTGATTCTCACCAAGCCGCTGGGCACCGGCGTGATGAATACGGCGGTAAAGGCCGGCCTGGCTTCCAGAGATCAGATCCGTGATATCACGGATCTGATGACCACCTTGAACCGGGATGCGGCTGCGGTCATGGCCCGGTTTTCAATCTCTGCCTGTACGGATGTCACCGGTTTCGGCCTTCTGGGACACCTGGCTGAAATGGTGGCCGGCACGCCGGTGGGGGCGGTCATTGCCAGTGACCGGGTACCGCTGATTTCCGGGGCAATGGATTTTGCCGGCATGGGCCTGGTGCCGGGGGGTGCGTTCCGGAACCGCAGGTTCAGGGAAGCCATGGTGGCCATGGACAGCCGGATCGATCCCGTCCTGCGGGATCTGCTGTTTGACCCCCAGACCTCCGGGGGGCTGCTCATGGGGTGCCCTGAAGATCAGGCGCATCAGCTTCTGAAAGCCCTGCAGGATGAGGGAATTGTCCGGGCTGCCGTGATCGGCGAAGTTACCGGCCTGCATCCGGGGACCATCGAGATCCGATAGATGAACCAAGCGCGCAAATAAAGGGTCCGCATCCCTGGAATGGATGGAGAAGGGGATGCCGCCGGCACGATAACCCGTAATTTCAGGAAAAAGTGATATGACAACAGAGATTGACGCCCGGGGGCTGGCCTGCCCGCAGCCGGTGCTTAAGACCAAACAGGTGGTGGAACAGTCCCGCCCGGTGCAGCTGACGGTCCGGGTGGACAATGAAGCCGCGGTGGAAAATGTGTCCCGGTTTCTGGGCACCCGGGGATATGATACCGCAGCTTCCGGTCAGGGGGAGGACTTTACCGTTTCTGCATCGCTGTCGGAACCCATTGGGGATAGCGGCGGTCAACACGGGGATACCGGTTTGACCCCGGCGGTTTCAGCGGAAAAAGATGCGGAAGACCCCCAGAAAATACTGGTACTCGTGGCCACGGAACGCATGGGATCCGGGGATAACGAACTGGGAAAAAAACTGATGATAAGTTTCATCAACACCCTGGGGGAAATGGTAAATGATCTGTGGCGCCTGGTGTTTGTCAACAATGGCGTCAAACTGACCATTACGGATTCGCCGGTTCTGGATACCCTCAAGCAG
>DATHSR010000099.1:0-4757 GCA_035464035.1 Desulfotignum sp.
ACCCATATTCAAAGCCAGCTGGCTGAAGAATGGATCAATGAAGTTCAATCCCGCACCAACGGTGAGATCACCATCAACTATTTTCCGGCCGGCACCCTGACCAAGGCCCCCCAGACCTATGACGGGGTGGTCCAGGGAATCGCCGATATCGGCATGACGGTTCTGGCTTACTCCAGAGGACGTTTCCCGGTTGCCTCAGCCATTGACCTTCCTATGGGATATACCTCCGGGGTTCAGGCCACCAGGATTGCCAACGGCATTTTGGAAAATTTTGCTCCCGAAGAATTCAATGACACGGAGATCATGTTCCTTCACGCCCATGGACCCGGCATTCTCCATACCCGGGGCAAGGCAGTGAACACCCTGGAAGACCTTAAGGGACTGAAAATCAGAGGCACCGGTACCAGCGGCAATGTGGTGGCGGCTCTGGGCGGCTCCCCTGTGGGTCAATCCATGGCTGAAACCTATCAGATGCTGCAAAAAGGGGTCGTGGATGGTTCCGTCCATCCGGTGGAAGCCAACGACGGCTGGAAACTGGGCGAAGTGGTCAACTACATGACCCAGAACTTTTCCACCGCCTACACCACCACCTTTGCCATATTCATGAACAAGGGCAAATGGAACAGCCTGACCCCGGAACAGCAGGAGATCATCCGGGAAATCAACGCGGAATTTGCCGAAAAACACGGCCAGGCCTGGGATAAAGCAGATGAACTGGGCATGGCCTTTTTCAATGAAAAAGGCGGCCAGGTCATCACCCAGTCCGATGAAGAAGCCCAGAAATGGGCGGATCAGGCCTCCAGCGTCATTGACGAGTATATCAAGAGTGTCTCAGAAAAAGGTGTTGATGGACAAGCGGTTGTGGATTACATAAAAGCCAATTTATAATAGCGCCAGTTTTCCTGATCTGATTAATCCACATCCATAGCGGATGATAAAAAAACAGACGGCCGGCTGTAAAACAGCCGGCTGGCTGTCGCGTCTGAAACCCTTTTTAGAACAGGATTGATTATGCATTTTTTTTCCCAGGCGTTGAACAAATTTTCCGATGTGCTGAAACTGATCGGCGCCATCGCCCTCACCACCATGATGATGTTGACGGTGGTGGATGTCATCGGCCGGTTCTTCAAATCCCCGATTTTCGGTTCCGTGGAACTGGTGGGGTTTCTGGCGACCATTGTCGTGGCCTCTGCCCTGCCCTATACCTATAAAGTGGACGGTCATGTGGGTGTGGAGATCCTGGTGAGACTGCTGTCTGATAAAACCCAGACCGTGATCGATATCTTCACCCGGACCATCACCCTTATTCTGTTCATTCTGATCACCTGGCAGATGTTTCTGTATGCAAAAGACATTCAGAAGACCGGTGAGGTTTCCATGAACCTGGAGTTCCCCGTCTACTACATTGTTTATCTGCTGTCATTTGCCCTGCTGATTTTCACCATCACCATCGTGGAAATCATTATCTCGGACATAATCAAACTAAGAAAGTTGACTTCAAAATGAGCCCGACACTTATTGGCATCATCGGTATCCTCATCATGATTCTCATGTTCCTGACACGGATGCCCGTGGCGTTTGTAATGGCCAGCGTGGGATTTGTGGGGTTCTCCATCATGATCAGCATGGATGCCGGCCTGGTTCTGCTTTCCAGAAACGTATACGAAACCTTTGATTCCTATGACCTGACCACCATCCCCCTGTTCATTCTCATGGGTCAGCTGGGTTTCAATTCCGGCATCAGCAAACGGCTGTATGACGCGGGATACAAATTTTTAGGCGGCATCCGGGGGGGTCTTGCCATGGCAACGGTGACCGCCTGTACGGCCTTTGGCGCCGTCTGTGGCTCCAGTCCCGCCACGGCCGCTACCATGGCCACGGTGGGGCTGCCGGAAATGAAACGCTATAATTACAATGACGAGCTGGCCACCGGATCGGTGGCGTCCGGCGGCGGCATCGGCATGATCATGCCGCCCTCCGTTGTGCTTATCATTTACGGTATTCTGACACAGCAATCCATCGGGGCCCTGTTTGTGGCCGGCATCTTCCCGGCCCTGCTGGTCACGTTGCTGTTCATCATCTGCATCTATATCCGGTGCCGCATCTCTCCGGAGCAGGGACCCCGGGGCGAATCCTTTTCCTGGACGGAAAAACTCAAAGCGCTGGGGGGACTGAGCGAAACCCTGATCATCTTTGTTCTGGTCATCGGCGGTATTTTCATCGGGTTGTTCACCCCTACGGAAGCGGCGGCCATCGGTGCCTTTGGTGTGCTGCTCATCGGGGTGATCCGGCGGCAGCTCTCCTGGGAAGGGTTTGTCAAATCCCTCAAAGAAACGCTGCGCACCTCCTGCATGGTGCTCATGCTCATTGCCGGTGCCGTGATTTTCGGTAAATTTCTGGCGGTCACCCGCATTCCCTTTGAGATCGCGGGCTGGGTGGCCGGCCTGGACATCTCCCCGGTACTGGTTTTGGGCGTGATCCTCGTGATCTATTTTATCGGCGGCTGCTTCATGGATGCCCTGGCCTTTGTCACCCTGACCGTACCGATCTTCTTTCCCGTGGTTATGGAACTGGGATTTGATCCCATCTGGTTCGGGATCATCATCGTCATGGTGACGGAAATGGGGGTAATCACCCCGCCGGTGGGAATCAACGTATATGTGGTCTACGGGGTGGCGAAAAGCGTCCTGGATGAAGGTGTTCCGCTGGAAAAAATCTTCAAGGGCATTTTCCCCTTCCTGATCGCGGTCATCATCGGGGTGCTGATCCTCATCTTTTTTCCGCAGATCATCATGTTTTTACCCAATCTCATGTACTGAAAAATCAAAGGGGGCTGGATATCAGATGACATCCAGCCCCCTCCGCTTTATCAGGCAGTCCCCCCTCTAAAACGTATACCCGATGGAAAAATGAATCTTGCCTGAGCTTTCCCCGGTCTCAGGATTCAGCCGGTGCCCGTACAAAAGGCCCACCGGCCCCACCGGGGTCATGTACCGCAACCCTGACCCTGCTGTAAACTTGAATCCCTCATCTGTACCGGGACGGGTGGTATCCCGCAGAGACCCGGCATCCAGAAAAACGGGCAGTTCAAAGTTGTTGCCCAGATCGATCCGGGCCTCGATGGAACCGGCCATCTGGGTCTTGCCTCCCACCGGATCTCCAAAAGCATCCACCACCAGTTCGTTTTCATCGATCCCCCGCACATTTGAAATTCCTCCCAGGAAAAACAGCTGGTCATCGGGCAGTTCCGCATCAGGAGAAAAATTCTGAATGGTGCCGTAAATGCCCTGGAACGCCAGTACCAGCCTGGAAAAGGGCTGGATATAGTATTTGGCCTTGACCTGGTATTTCATGAAATTGTCCAGGTCTTCTAAAATATCCCGGTAATATCCGGCCGATGCATTGACATAAAATCCGCGGGTGGGCCTGGCATGGGAGTCCACCGAAGACCAGGTCACAAACGGTGTGGCCGCCACAATCCCGCGGGTGGCGTAAATATCGGGATTCTGGTCGTCGAAATTACCGGTGGGATACTGTTCTCTGGATTCCAGGCCAAAACTGGTTCCCAGCTTGAGATTTTCTGTGAACTGTTTTTCAAACAGCAGGGATGACCCATATTTTTTGGTCCCGAAATTCTGATTTTTCAACTCCTCTTCCGAGGCAAATACATTGAAATCCGAATAGACCCGACTGGCCAGAAAATCAAAATCCGTAATACCCAGGATGGTTTCATATCCGATGCCTGAAATCTGGGCATTCAGATACAGCCGGCGGTTGGTGCCCAGCAGGTTTCTGTTCCCGGCGGCCACCCCCAGATAGGCATCCCTTGCGGTGTCATACCCGATGCTGGTATCAATGAAATAGGGTTTTTTCTCCTCCACGGATGCTGTGAAGAAAATCTGATCCAGATTCTCCTGGATGCCGATGGCGCTGAAATTCGCCCGTTCCAGGCACTGAAGATCTCTGATCTCCCTCTGGAGTGACAAAAACCCGTTCAAGGAGACCGGTTCATTTTCTTCAAGGGTGTTGCGCCTCAGGATCACATCCTCCCGGGTATCAAAATTGCCGAACACCCAGACGCCCCCCACCGACGCCGGGGAACCGGGGGTCACCTGAAATACCACTTTGCCGTCTTTTCCGTCCGGTTCGATGCGGGTTCTGACATCTGCATAAATATACCCATTTTCCGCCAGATGCGACAGAACCAGCCGGCGGTCTTCGCTCACCTGTGATGGCACAAGGTCTTGCTTTTCACGGGTTATCAACAGGTTTCGGAGATCGGCCACAAGCGAATCATCTGAACCGCCTTCAAACAGAATCTGGGTCACCTGTCTGCGATAGCCTTCAGTGATATCAAATACCACATCGGCAAAGGCCCGGTTTTTTTCGTCCGGTTCCTCCCAGGTTACTGCCGCACTGACCCGGGTCTGTTCAAACCCCTTGCCGGCATAAATATTTTCCAGTGTCTGACGGTCCGCCGCAGGCATGTTATCGACAAAGGGACCGTCATATAAAAATTTTTTTTCCCGGGTATTGAGATGGGGAAAGAGATCTGAAACATCCAGGGATTCTGCCCCTGTGACCGTGGCGGACCTCACCAGATAGCGGGTGTTTTCAGTGATCTGTATCCGGATGTTACGGACCGGCCGGGGTTGACGGGCTGTGATCTCTGCTGTAAAGGACACCTCGCACTCTTTGAAACCGGCCTTCTGATACCGGTCGCTGATATTCTTGATACTGCGTCTGAGGCCGAAATC
>DATHSR010000100.1:0-1615 GCA_035464035.1 Desulfotignum sp.
CCAGACCCCGGAGGAAGCCGCCAAGATGGCGGTGGAAAACGATGTGCATGTGGTGGGGGTGTCCAGTCTGGCGGCCGGGCATAAAACCCTGGTGCCCCAGGTGATCGAGTCGCTCAAAAAACAGGGGGCATCCGACATCAAGGTGGTGGTGGGGGGCATTATTCCGCCCGGGGACTATGCGTTTCTCAAAAATGCCGGTGCCGCCGGAATTTTTGGTCCCGCTACCGTGGTCACCGATTCCGCTAACCAGACGTTGAATATCATAGGGGCGTAAATCCATGCCGGAGGTGGACCTGGAAGCATTGATCCCGGGAATCAAAGACAGAAACCGGCGGATGATCGCCAAGACCATCACCCTGGTTGAGAGCCGGGTGCCGGCCCACCAGCAGATGGCGGCAAAGATCATGGAACAGATCCTGCCGTTGACCGGTCGCAGCATTCGTCTCGGGGTGACTGGGGTTCCGGGAGTCGGCAAGAGTACCTTTATCGAAAACCTGGGGGTGTATCTGGCTGACGCCGGTCACCAGGTGGCGGTGCTGGCGGTGGATCCTTCCAGCAGGCGCAGCGGGGGGTCGATTCTGGGGGACAAAACCCGGATGGAAAAACTGTCCGCCCATGCCAATGCCTTTATCCGGCCGTCGCCTGCCGGAGACACCCTGGGCGGGGTGGCGGCAAGGACCCGGGAGATCATGCTGGTGTGCGAGGCCGCCGGGTTTGATGTCATCCTGGTGGAAACCGTGGGGGTGGGCCAGTCGGAAACTGCGGTGGCCGCCATGGTGGATTTTTTTCTGGTGCTCATGATCGCCGGGGCCGGAGATGAACTCCAGGGCATTAAAAAAGGGGTCCTGGAACTGGCGGACGGCATTGCCATCAACAAGGCGGACGGCGACAACCAGGACCGGGTGGCCCGGGCCAAAAAAGACCTGGAAGCTGCCATGCATCTGATCCTGCCGGCCTCCGCAGCCTGGCAGACCCCGGTGATGACCTGCTCTTCGGTGACTGAAAACGGCACAGTGCCGGTGTGGGAAAAAGTGCTGGCGCACCGCAAAACGGTCCAAGCCTCGGGAGAGTTTGACCAGCGCCGCAGGAACCAGGCGCTGGAATGGATGTGGACCCTGGTGGAGGACGGATTGAAACAGGTATTTAAAAACAACCAGAAGATCAACGCACAGATTCCAGTCGTGTCCCGTCAGGTGACAGAGGGGAAAATATCCCCGTCCGCCGCTGCCAGGACCCTGCTGTCATATTTATAAAAATGGGGTCAGGCCTGCGTTATTGTAGTTTTTCTCCCAAAACTACAATAACGCAGGCCTGACCCCACGCTGAAAGGAAATAGTAGATGAAGATACATGAATATCAGGCAAAACAATTGTTTAGACAGTACCAGGTTCCCGTGCCCGAAGGCCGGCCGGCCTTTTCCGTGGCAGAGGCGGTGGCGGCGGCCAGGGACCTGGGCGGGTTTCCCGTGGTGGTCAAGGCCCAGATCCATGCCGGGGGCCGGGGAAAAGGCGGCGGGGTGAAACTGGCCCATTCCCTGGAAGAGGTGCAGGACCTGGCTTCCCAGATGCTGGGCATGACCCTGGTCACCCACCAGACAGGACCGGCCGGCCGGCTG
>DATHSR010000101.1:0-2613 GCA_035464035.1 Desulfotignum sp.
AGAACCCATAACAGCTGTTTTTTATATGTCCCGGCAAACGCCAGTGCCTTATACAGATTTTTCTGCAAGGGATCGGGTTCCCGCAGCTCTTTTTTACGCTCATTGGATACGCTCTGATTCGCCATCGATTGTCACCTCAAATAAATAATTAACCCCATTACCAGACCAGGGTATGAAATATCCATCCTTTTTCACCGTCCGCATGCTCAATGTGTATCCAGTCTCCCTGACGCTTGATCACCCTGAACGGCACACCCCTTTCCACGGTAAAAAGAATGCTGCTTTCCGTGGTGGGGTCGGACCTTACATTACACTTGGGTTTATTGGTAATCACTCCTTCCACATTGGTGAGCAGCGACTCATGAATCCAGGCCATATCCCCTTCAAAATCCTTTACTTTGACCCAGCTGTCTCTTTTTTCTTCCACCAGAAACGGGTGATATTTTTCCACCTGCCAGAGAACATCATGGCTGGTAGTTGGACCGGACCGCATATTGGCAATACTGGCTTTGACGGTCAATCGCTCTGCGGCCGCTGCAACACCCGCTCCCAGAAGAACGGCCCCCAGGGCCATCACAAAGCTCATCCACAAACAAATGGCCTGATATCCGGGTCGTTTTTTAGACATTTTACACCTCCGTTTTTTCATCATCCGCGCAACAACATTCCTGTCTGATATACCAGAAAAGACAGGGTCCATGCAACCAGTGTGGTATAAATTATGTTGAAACACGCCCATTTGAGGGACGCTTCCCTGTAAATGACGGCCACGGTGGCAAAACAGGGGACGTAAAGAAGAACAAAAACCATCATGGACAGCGCGGACTGCGGGGTCATGCCAGACTGTTTCAGTGCCTGGGTGAGGGCCTGGCCCTCCGCCTCCCCCACACCGTAAAGCACCCCCATGGTGCTCACCACCACTTCCTTGGCCACAAATCCGGTCACCAGTGCCACACCGCCCTGCCACCCGATGCCGATGGGTGCAAACAAGGGTTCCAGTATCCGGCCCATCCTGCCGATATAGGATTTGGATACCCGTTCCTGCTCTTTTTCCATGTGAATCCTTTTTAACTCAGCCGCCAGCTGCTCCTCCAGAACCGGCGCCTGATCCGGATCTGCGGTCTCCATCTGATAGGTGAACCGGGCATGGACACCCGCCTGAAGCGCATCGTAATCCTGTGAGTAACTGATATCCCTGGGAAAGCTGGACAAGGCCCATATGATGATGGAGCCTGCCAGAATCACCCCCCCCATTTTGCGCAGAAACATCTTGCTCCGATCCCACATATGGATCAAAAGGCTTTTGAGCATCGGCAGGCGGTAGGGAGGCAGCTCCATGATAAAGGGTGCGTCTTCCCCCCTGAAAAAAAGGGTCCGCAGCAGCCGGCCCGACAGGATGGCAATGACAATGCCTGCGGCATATAGCGCAAAAATCACCGTCCCGGCCCTATGGGCGAAAAAACTGCCGGCCAGCACAATATACACGGGAAGCCTTGCGGAACAGGACATGAACGGGGTCATCAGAATGGTGAGAACCCTGTCTTTCTGGTGCTCAAGAGTCCTTGCCGCCATGATGGCAGGCACATTGCAGCCGAATCCCATGAGCATGGGAATAAAGGATTTGCCATGAAGCCCGGCGGTATGCATGACCCGGTCCATGAGAAACGCGGCCCGGGCCATATACCCGGTATCTTCGAACAGAGCGATGAAAAAGAACAGAATCAGAATATTGGGTAAAAATACGATCACCGCACCGATACCGGCCACCACGCCATCCAGCAGCATGGATTTAAACAAAGAGGCGGGCAGAAGACGGTCCAGCCACATGGACAGACCCTGTACCCCGGATTCGATCCAGGCCATGGGATATGCTCCCAGGATAAAGGTGGTTTGAAACATCACCCAGATAAAAAAGATAAAAACCGGGATCCCCAGGAACCGGTCCGTGAGAACCAGGTCGATATTGCGGGACATGTCAATGCGTTTTTTGGCGGTGTTGGTGACCGTTTCCTTGAGAATGCCGGCGATCACCCCGTAGCGGTCTTCGGTGAGAACAATTTCAAAATCATCCTGGAACAGGTCAAAGATCCGGTTTCTGCATTCCGCTGCCGTCTCAACGATTTGAGGACCTTTTTCGGGCAGCTGATCCAGGATATTCTGCGTTTCAATGGCATCGTCTTCCAGCAGTTTGATCGCGTGCCAGCGCACCAGGGTATCATCGGCCACGACCCGGGATCCGGCAATCAGCGCTTCCACCTGATTGATGCATGCCTCTGTTTCATTGCCGTACCGGATCACCCGGCTTTTCTTGCCGTTTTCAAAGGCACGACATTCCTGAATGGCGGCGTCAATCAGGCGGTCCATCCCCCTGTTTTTATTGCCCACCGTAAATACCACGGGCACATCCAGCAGGGATGCCAGTTTTTTTTCATTGATGCGCATCCCGCGGGCTTCGGCCATGTCCGCCATGTTCAGGACAAACAGCACCGGCCTTCCCAGCTCCATGATCTGAAGGGCCAGAAACAGGCTGCGCTCCAGGTTGGAGGCATCGATGATATTGATCACGATATCCGGATGTTCATTGATGATAAAATCCCGGGTGGTGATCTCTTC
>DATHSR010000102.1:0-2904 GCA_035464035.1 Desulfotignum sp.
ACAACCGGTTGTCGCCGGTGATCACCATATTGCCCGGATGGGGGTCGGCATGGAAGAACCCGTGGTCCAGGATCTGGAGAACCGCGGACCGCATGCCCACGGCCCCAAGTTTTTTTCGGTCGGCAGCCGGCAGATCCAGACGGGTGGTGATTTTGGTTCCCTGGATAAATGCCGTCACCAGGACCCGGGGGGTGGTGTATTCGGAGAACACCTCGGGAATCACGATATCGGTTTCCTGTAAAATTTTTGACCGGGCGATCTGGGTATACCGGGCTTCCCGGGAAAAATCGATTTCCCGGAGCAGGGTGCGGCGGTTGGCCTTCACAATGCCGGGCAGGTCATACACCTGCATCGCGTCCATGTTGTTGTGGATTTTTTCTGCCAGGGTTTCCAGGATATTCAGGTCGGTTTCAACAATCTTGACAATGCCCGGCCGCCGGACTTTCACCGCCAGAACCTTTTGCCTGTTGCGGTGGACCGCCTTGTGCACCTGGGACAGGGATGCGGCTGCCACCGGTTCTGGATCAAAGGAATGAAACAGCTGTTCCAGGGGGGTGTCAAACTCCTTCTCCAGGATCTGCCTGACCGTGTCAAACGGGATGGGCCCCACCGCATCCTGAAGCCTTGTGAGTTCCCGGATCATGGGCAGCGGCAGAATATCGGGCCGCATGCTCAGAATCTGCCCCAGCTTGACAAAGGTGGGCCCCAGCTCCTCAAGGGCAAGCCGGATCCGCTGGAAAACATCCAGTTCCATGTCGATCCCCGGCGAGATGCTGTGCACCAGGTTTTTCACCGGCAGATCCAGCCGGTGCAGCAGGTCCCCGAATCCATACCGGACCAGAATCACGGCCATGTCCTTGAGGCGTGCCAGGTTGGTGAATGTCGTCAGTTCCATGGATCAGTGGGACCTGTTTTCAAAAGGTTGCAGAAGACCGGGATGACACGATGGGCCGTATCGTCATATGGCATGCCCAATTCCGGAACTGTAGTGTCATACCATCTTTTTTGCGGCGGTTCAATGGGATTGACAATGATTTGACCTGACCAGGGTTTTGCGTTAAGATCTTTCACAATGATTTCCATGGGCAGGCAGGCCGCGTATGGTATGTGCCGGGATAACCCAACCAGATGAAAGGGGAAAAATCGATGAAAGCATGGTGGGTGGCGGTATTGATCCTGGTGTTCTCCCTGCCGGCCTGGAGTGAGGAATCGGCCGGGTTGCAGACTTTTCAGGTGTTTTATGAAAACGACCTGTTCGGCGGCACAGACCGGTATTACACCAATGCGCTGCAGCTGACCTGGCTGTCCAAGGACCTGAAGCAATACAGAGAGGATGTCCGGCTGCCCGGATGGTCCCTGCCCCTGATCCATGCAGTCCCGTTCGTCCACGTGCCGGACAGCACCCATAATATCGGGCTGCTGTTCGGGCACCAGATCTATACCCCGTCCGATATCCAGGCCACACAACTGCTGCCCGATGACCGGCCCTATGCCGGGTTTCTCTACGGCGGGATCGCCCTGCACAGCAAAACCTTGTCCCGGCTGGACACCATAGAGATTGTCCTGGGGGTGGTAGGGCCGGCGGCCCTGGCCGAACAGGTGCAGAACACGGTCCATGACCTCAGGAATATTCCCGAGGCCCGGGGGTGGGACAACCAGCTGCGCAACGAACCGGCCCTGCGGTTCGCCTGGCAGCGTAAATGGCGGACCCACCGGGGCATGCTCACAAACCTGCTGTGCTATGATCTGCTGACCCATACCGGGGCCGTCCTGGGCAATGTGAGGACCGGGGCCGATGCCGGCGGAGAGTTCCGGTTGGGGTACAACATTCCCATGGATTTCGGATCGGACGTGATCCGGCCCGGTGCCGGTGTCAGCGCGCCGGTCTCTGTTTTCGGTTATCCGTCCCCGCCGGCGTTCGGACTGCACGGGTTTGCCGGTGCAAGGGCTGCGGTGGTGCTTCACGATATTTTTCTGGACGGCAACACCTTTAAGTCCAGCCATAGCGTGGACAGGGAGCCCCTGGTGGGGGAATTTTCCACCGGCATCGCCGTCAGCTACAAAAAGATCAAACTGACCTACCGCCATGTGTTCAGAACCGGGCAGTTCAAACACCAGTCCGGGGGCCATGTGGTGGGATCTCTGGCTCTGACGGTGTCTTATTAGGGCTGTATCAGGCAAGAATACGCCCCCCGGACACCCGGGCGGGTGTCAGTCGGCCGGCGGTTAACCCCGTTCGTATCGGCCCATGAGCTCGGCATGGAACAGCACATGGCCGGCCATGGCGTTTTCCACCGCTGTTTTGGTGCTTTTTTCCGGCAGGTCCAGCCGGGTGTCCAAAGCAAAGAGCTTGAAAAAGTACCGGTGCTCCCGGTCCGGGGGGCAGGGCCCGAAATACCCGGTCTTTCCGTTGGTCCCGATACCCGGGGTGCCGTCAGGTTCGCTGTTTTCCTCGATGGTGCGGGTGTCCGGCAAGATGTTGAACACCACCCAGTGGTCCCACATGCCGTCTTTCCGCACACTTCTGGGTACATCCGGGTCATCCATGATCAGCACCAGGCTTTTTGCATCATGGGGAACTCCGGTGATCTCCAGGGGCGGGTTTACATTGTCGCCGTCACAGGTATAGATGGACGGGATTTTTTCTCCCTGGCCAAAGGCGGAACTGGTCAGTTTCATGATTACCTCCCATGGGTTGAAATGGTTCAACTGGCTGACGACGGCTGTCGTCAGGCCATATCCATCATTTTATGCATCTGCGCCGGTTTCGTCAATGGCGGATTTCCCGGGGGCCTGGATGATACCTGCAGACAGGGCAGGGGGGCAGAAGACCCGTGCCGGGGGGTGCCTGGGGGTCTCACCCTCTGCCGTGTCTGACATGGCGTAGGGCATGCTTTGCTGAAC
>DATHSR010000103.1:0-3970 GCA_035464035.1 Desulfotignum sp.
CCCCTGAGAAAGCAGCAGAGTAGCCAGAAAATTACGCTTTTGGCGATGTCTCAGCCGGCGTATTTCCGGGTTGTCGGTTTCCCCCTCTTCTCCGCAGTTCCAGGAACGGTTGTGATCCTCTCCGTCACGGTTTCCTTCGCCGTTGGCCATGTTATGCTTGTCATTGTAGGAAACCAGATCATGCAGGGAGAACCCGTCATGGGCCGTGATGAAGTTGATGCTGGCATAGGGCAGGCGGGAGGTATTTTCGTACAGATCGGAACTGCCGGTAAACCGGGCCGCAAACTCTCCCAGGGTCTGGTCCTCCCCCCGCCAGAAATCCCGGACGCAGTCCCGGTATTTACCGTTCCATTCGGTCCACACCGCCGGGAAATTGCCCACCTGGTACCCCCCCTCACCCACGTCCCAGGGTTCGGCAATCAGTTTGACCTGGCTGATAACAGGGTCCTGCTGAATGATATCAAAAAAAGCGGACAGCCGGTCCACATCATGCAGTTCCCTGGCCAGGGTGGATGCCAGATCGAACCGGAACCCATCCACATGCATTTCCAGAATCCAGTACCGCAAAGAATCCATGACAAGCTGCAGCACATGGGGATGGCGCATGTTCAGGGTATTGCCGGTGCCGGTATAATCCATATAGTACTGGGGATATTCGGTGAGCCGGTAATAATAGGTGTTGTCAATCCCCTTGAAACTGAGCATGGGCCCCAGGTGATTTCCCTCTGCCGTGTGATTGTAAACCACATCCAGAATCACTTCCAGGCCGGCCTGGTGAAGGATTTTCACCATCTGTTTGAATTCAGCCACCACACCGCCGGGACGGTTGTCTGCCGCATATTCGTTGTGGGGGGAAAAATACCCGATGGAGTTATACCCCCAGTAATTTTTCAGACCCTGATCCACCAGGTGTTTGTCATGGATGAAAAAATGCACCGGCATCAGTTCAACCGCTGTGACCCCAAGGTTCTTAAGGTATTCAACAACCGCTGGATGGGCAAGTCCTGCATAGGTGCCGGCCATATCAGGAGGCACATCCGGATGGCGAACGGTGAACCCTTTTACATGGGTTTCATAAATCACGGTGTCATGCCAGGGAATCTGCAGGCGGTGGTCTCCGTCCCAGTCAAAATAGGGCTGGTGCACCACGCATTTGGGCATGAAAGGAGCGCTGTCACTGTCACTGCGCGTGCCCGGGCCTTCATCAAACAGATAGGGAAATACCGCCTCATCCCATTGCACCTGCCCGTCCACGGCTTTGGCATAGGGGTCCAGCAGCAGCTTGGCAGGATTACAGCAAAGGCCCTGTGAGGGATCCCAGGGGCCATGAATTCGAAATCCATACCGCTGGCCCGGCTCCACAAAGGGCAGATACCCATGCCAGCAATACCCTGTCACCTCAGTGAGATCGATACGTGTTTCATTGTCGTTTTCATCAAAAAGGCAGAGCACCACACGTCCCGCAATCTCTGAAAACAATGAAAAATTGGTGCCGGAGCCATCAAACACAGCACCTAAAGGGTAGGGTTGTCCAGGCCATATTTTCATGAAGATCTCCTTTTCATTTGTATGAGTCCATGGCTCCGCTCCGTTGGTTGGATGTCAATTGTGCTTTTTTCGGGCATGATCTGCAATGAGGAGAAACATGTATTTGCTCCGGCAGTTTCATGCAAAATGATTCCGGACCCGCGGCATGATTGCAGCAAGCAAAAACAGCGGCAGGATATGCTGCAGCTGGCCCGGGACACATCTGCCAACATTATTTTTTGTTGAATGCCGGTGCCCGGACCGGGAAATAAAAACCCGGCAGAAAAAACGGGAACATCAAACCACGTTATCTGACGCACGCCTGGAACATTTTGCCGGCAGGAAATATGCTACCGGGCTTCATCTATTGAGCAGTATAGCCCCCGTCAATCACCAGCTCGCTGCCGGTAACAAATGCGGATTCATCCGATGCAAGATACAGTGCGCCATAGGCAATATCCTCAGGCTTTCCCACGTGGCCGACAGGATGCAAGCTGTCCAGATTTTTCCGAAACGCTTCCACCCCTTCTTCCGAGGCTTTGCCCAGGTCTTCAACAAGAGGGGTCCAGATATAACCGGGATGGATGGAATTCACGCGAATGCCCTGTTTTGCATAAATCAAGGCATCGGTCTTGCTCATCAACCGGACCGCCCCTTTTGATGCATGATAGGCGGGCAGGTCCGGCGCGCCGACAATCCCGTAAATGGAAGAAAGATTGATAATGCTGCCGCCCTTGTTTTTTTGCATATGGGGAACGGCATATTTGGTACACAGGAACACGCCCGTGACATTCACCTTCATCAGGTCATCCCATTCGTGGGCATCAATTTCATGGGTGGGTCTGTTGGGACCGGCAATGCCGGCGTTATTCACCAGTATGGTAATGCTGTCAGCCGGGGTGATCACATCGGCCACATTTTTTTCATCAGAGGTGTCCAGATGCTGATACTCCGCCTGGCCATGGCTCTGGCGTATTTCTTCAACCAGCTGTTCTCCTTCATCATCAATAATATCGGTGACGATCACATATGCCCCCTCCCGGGCGAAAAGCTTACAGATTGCCCGGCCGATTCCCCGGGCACCGCCTGTAATCAATGCGGTTTTGTCTTTCAAGCGATCCATCATGTTTCCTCCTTTTTTTGTTGTATGTATATCTGTCTTGTGGGTTTCATAAAACGGGTCAATAGAAAACAGCCGCCACCGGCGAGTCATCCGGCATTTCTGCTGAAGGCAGCGGAAATACGTCGGCACCGGTTCTCAGTGCATGGCATGCGGCCACATTGATCAAATCCTGGTCTTCTGCCTGTTTTTCAGCGTGGAACACCGGGCCGTCACCCCGGATGAACTGTCCCCATTGGTGGACATCCTGAGCAACCATCAGATATTTCACCTGCCCGGTGGATGCCTGCCGGAGAACATGGGCCAGATCATTGGCGGTTTTGCCCGACCCCTTCAGATCCTGATATGCTGTTACCGCCCGGTTCAGGTTTTTGCGGGTGTGAGGCGCGACAATCTCCCAGGCCGATTTTTGCAGTTCCCGGGATGTCCGATTTTCCGGATTTCCCGTGATCCCCTCGTTTACAAGATAGGGGTATGTGTTGGCGGATCGATACAGGGCATGGAGATAGTCCACCCCTGCCAGCACCAGCAGATCCGTGCGGGGGCCCAGGAATGCGGTCAACGATTTGTTTATGGCTTGGAAATACCGCAGAATCCGATCTTTATCTTCATCATCCGCTACGCCCTGCCCATGGAATACCGCGGCTTTTCTGCCCGGAGACTGGCTGGTCCGGCTTGCGGTATGAAACTGGAGCTGTTTTTCCTGAAGATCAAACCGCAGCGCCTGGGACAGACTGTCCGGCAGATTTTTGGGTCTGATTTCATCACAATCGTTTATGGAACAGTGATAGAGCCGGCATTCATTCTGACTGAGAGCGAGAATAAAAAAAGACGTGTCATACACCACCAGGGGCAAAACCGGTTTCAGGTGAAACTGATCTGCCGCCACCACCACTTCGGGTGTCTCCATGGAAAGCCGGTAACCCCGCATGAGCCCAGGTGATATAAAAAGGGCAAGCCCGTCTTTCTGATACTGCCAGAATTCTGCGTTGCCGTTCTCCAGCAGTGCCATGGCAGGTTCCAGGTCAATGGCCGGACCGATGGATTTGACCCTTTCAATGGCATTTTTGAAACGGATCTTGTTTTGCAGGCTCTCTTTTCCGCCTCTGTGGGCAGACATATAAATGGAGACACATGGGGTGTTCTCGTGGGTGAGAAGGGTATCCAAATCATTTTTGTTGAATGCATCCGCCAGATGCATGCTTTCAGGTATCGTCATATGTTTCATCGAATCATTCTCCTTGATTGGCCGGGTCGTTACCATATTTTTGAAACCATATCAGAGCCTTGACAGAGATCATATGGTGAAAAACCACCAAATTT
>DATHSR010000104.1:0-2309 GCA_035464035.1 Desulfotignum sp.
GGTCACACCCCAGCTCTGCGGCCAGCCGTTTTCTGGCCGCCTCTTTGGCGATCAGGGTCCCGGGGGGCTGGATGCCGCTGGGAATGGAAAAAACCTGTGTGTTTTTAAGATTGAACACGGCTTGCAGATGCCGGGTGGTATAGTCTGCCGTGGTAAAAACAAAATGGCTTAATTTTTTATACAGAAGCCGGTTATACCAGGAATTGCGCACATGGGCACTGATATGGCGGGACAGGATTCTGCAGGGGACCCCGGTTTTTTTTGCTGCGGGCAGGACGACTTTGGCATCGGCATTTCCATGGGCGTTCAGAATATGGGGCTGTTCATTGCTGAAAATGCGCACCAGATCCTTGTAATTGGCGATCATCTTCATGCGGTCAAAAGACATGGCATAGACCCGGAACCCCTGTTTTTTCGCCCGTTTGAACAGCGGGGTGTCCCCGGGGGCCACCATCACCACCTGGTGGCCATGGTCATGCATCCAGACCGCTTCGTTGAAGATCCTTTTTTCCAGCCCCCCCCACTGGGTATGGCAGGTGGTGTGAATGATCTTATAGTGGGAGATCATGATCCGGACGTTCCTGAAATCAGGCGTTCCACCCGGCAGATATCTTCGGGCAGATCGACCTCGGGTGAGTCGAACCGGGTCACCGCCACCTGGATGGAAAAGCCGTGTTCCAGCGCCCGGAGCTGTTCGAGTTTTTCCACGGCCTCATACCGGCCGGTGGGCAGCGTCACAAACAGATCCAGAAAAGATTTTTTATAGGCATAAAATCCCAGGTGCTTGTAATAATCGGTTTGGGTCTTTTCATCCCTGGGAAACGGGATCTGTGCCCGTGAAAAATACAACGCGTTTCCCCGGATGTCAAACGTGACCTTGACATCCTTGGGGTCTGTGATTTCTCTTTTATCCTGAATTTTGAAGGCCAAAGTGGACATGACCAGGTCCGGATTCCGGTCAAACGGGGCGATCAGGTCATCGATGGACCGGGGGTCGAACACGGGCTGATCTCCCTGGATGTTGATGACGATGTCCTCCGGGGCCAGGTTCAGGATGTTCGCGGTCTCGGCCACCCGGTCGGTGCCGGACCGGCAGGTGTCAGACGTCATGAGGGCATTGCCGCCGAACGCGTCCACTGCCGCAACGATGCGCGGATCATCGGTGGCCACCCACACCTGGGTTGCCGCCGACGATTTTCGGGCCTGTTCATATACCCGCTGGATCATGGGTCTGCCGGCAACGGAGATCAGCGGTTTCCCCTGAAGCCGGCTGGAACCGTACCGGGAGGGGATGATGGCGATGGGCATGGGGCCGGCCCCTTACATTTTCAGAAACAGGGACCGGGCCTTGTCCCTTGTCATGATGGTCTGCCAGTCTTTGCCCAGGCAGTTTTCCCACAAGGGAGCCAGCCCCAGCGCCACCGTGATCATGGTGTCCATCTGGGCATCATCCAGTCCCCGGGTCACCTGCCGGGGTATATCCACCCCTGTTTTTTCCATCATGCGGCGGACCTCTTTCACACCGTCCGGGTAATACGCTTCCAGGGCGTCAAAGGCGATGCAGCATCCCACCCCGTGATGGATGCCCAGAAGAAAGGAAAGCCCGTAAGACAGGGCATGACAGGCCCCCACCTGGGAGTAGGCAATGCTCATGCCCCCGAAAAAAGAAGCCATCATCAGTTTGTCGGCCGCATCGGCATGGTTTTCCAGGAACACCTGGCGGCAAAGGTCCAGGGCTTTTTCTCCGTAGGCTTTGGAAAATTCGTTCAGATAGGTGCCGGCCAGCGATTCCACGCAATGGATATAACAGTCCATGCCGGTGTAGAAATGCTGATCCTTGGGAACCCCGGCGGTGAGTTCCGGATCCAGGACCACCTGGTCGAATACGGTATAATCGGAGTTGATGCCCAGTTTTTTTTCAGGTCCGGTGAGCACGGTGGTGCGGGACACCTCGGCCCCGGTCCCGGACAGGGTGGGCACGGCCGCGTGATACACCGCCGGATTTTCAATCAGGTCCCATCCCTGGTACCGGGTGGAGGATCCCGGGTTGGTGAGCATCAGGGAGACGGCCTTGGCCAGGTCCATGGTAGACCCGCCGCCGATACCCACAACAGCGCAGGGCAGGGTGGATCGAGCCGTTTTTACCTGCCGGGTGAGCTGGTCCACATACCCGGTTTTCGGCTCGTCATCCACATTCACGTAAAGCAGCAGGTCATTGTCATGCAGCGGGATGCGGGAGGCCAGGGATGTTCCGGTGAACACATCATCCGTGACAAACACCGCCCAGTTGTCTTTTTCACTGCGCTGAT
>DATHSR010000105.1:0-2020 GCA_035464035.1 Desulfotignum sp.
GGTTTCCCTTTGATGATCTGGCCCTGCGGGATTTCACCATCAACGCCATGGCCTGGGACCCGGTGGAAGCAGCGATTCTGGATCCCTTCAACGGCCGGACAGACCTTGAGAACCGGGTGATCCGCTTTACCCTGGATCCGGATGCAAGGATACTGGAGGATCCTTTGCGCATGGTCCGGGGATGCCGGTTTGCCGCCCGGTTCAATGCCCGCCTGTCGGCATCTGCAGGCAAAGCGATCCGTCACCATGCCGCCCGGGTCAAGACAATCCCCGGGGAGCGGCTGCGCAGCGAAATCATCAAAGCCATGGCCCTGTCAAAACCGTCCCTGTTTTTCCGGCACCTGAAGGAGACCGGGCTGCTGGCCGGTATCCTGCCCAGCCTGGACCGGTGTTACGGCCTGGAAGGGGGGCCGTTTCACGGGGAGACCGTTTTCGATCACTGCCTGCTGGTGGGGGACGCCCTGCCGGCCCGCCAGCCCCTGCTGCGGCTGGCGGGCTATCTGCACGATGCCGGCAAGATCGACTCCCAGGGCACCAAGGACGGCCGGATCACGTTTCACGGCCATGAAAACCGGACCCGCCCGCTGATGTCCGACCTGGACCGGCTCCGGTTTTCCGCGGAGGAAAAAACCTATATCCTGGCCCTGATAAAATGCCATATGCGGCCCCTGGCCGAAAAAACCCGCCCCAAATCCGTGCGCCGACTCCTGGCGGCCCTGGCGGCCCACCGCCTTGATTTTCACGATTTCATGCGGCTGCGCATTGCCGACAAAAAAGGCAATCTGGCCAAAGCCCCCTATACCCTGGCCGACATCCGGGACCGGCTCCAGAAGGTCAGGGACGCCCGGGCCGGCCGGTCCGCTTTCCATGTGGACGATTTGGCGGTCACCGGACATGACATCATGGCGGTTCTGAAAATACCGCCGGGGCGTGAGGTGGGCCGCATCAAGCAGCAGCTGTTTGAAAAGGTCCTGGATGATCCACACCTCAACACCCGGGACCGGCTGCTGGACCTGATGCGGGAGACGGTCTGACAGGCCCCGGGGGGTTTGTGTAATATTCCCCGACGCTTAGCCGGGTCGACCCGGCTGGGTCATTTGCATTTTCGGCAACAAAAATTATTGACAACATCATGGACATTCATTTAAAATCGATTGTGACTGAGCGCTCGCTCACTTATGTTGACCCGGTGATGACGGCGCGTCAAAATATGCCATTAACGGACAAAAAAAAGGAGAGGAAAAATGACAGATCTCTACATTACCAAAGATGCATTGGCTGGAAAAAAAGTGGAACTGAGCGACATCAGCATCAGGGACGGTCTGCAGTCGCTGGAGACCATTATTGATACCGACACCAAGGTAAAATATCTGGAAGGTTTGATTCTGGCAGGATTCAAACGGTTGGAGGCTACCAATTACGGTCACCCCAAATTTGTTCCCTTTTTTTACGATGCCACGGAGGTATTAAAGCGGCTGCTGAACAGCGAAACCAGGGGACCGGACGGCAGAACCATCGGTGAAATGATGAAGCGCAACGGCGGGGATGTGGAACTGACCGCGGTTACCATTCATGAAAGCGGGGCGGAAAGGGCCTTTAAAGACTTTGATGCGGGCATCGGCCCGGACCGGATCCTGCAGATGACCTCAACCTGCCCGGAGCATCAGAAGGCCAATTCGGGCAAGACCCATGACCAGTACTTTGCCATGACCGAACAGACGATCAAGGCCGCACACAGCCGGGGAATCGTGGTAAACGGCACAGTAAGCACTATCTGGGGAAGCCCGTTTGAAAAATTCAACAAACAGTACAGTATCGAGGAGAAACTGGATATTGCCATCACCTTTGTCAAACGATATCTGGATTGCGGGGCTGACGACATCGAACTTGCCGACCATGACGGCTCGGTGACGGATTATCATAAATCCTATGAGTTCTTCAGCCGGGTACTTGATCCCCGGGAGATGGGAACCGGCCCGGATGGTCGAGACTATGCCGATCCTAAACTTTACATTGCACA
>DATHSR010000106.1:0-4294 GCA_035464035.1 Desulfotignum sp.
TACCGTGAAAATTGAATCGTGACGGCTGTGACAATTCCCCAGATCCCGTTGAAGAAAAACACCAGCAGCGGTGTCCACAGGCCCATCCCCATGGCGGCCATGCCGTGGCCGGTCACAGGGGGAAACAGGTAAAACAGCTGGACCACTGTGGGGAAAAGGCTCAGCAGGCCGCCTTTGAACAGGATCCGTGAGTTGAAGATCGGCACGATGAACATCAGGCCCCAGATACCGCCCCACACAATTCTCGGATACAGCCAGGCAGGTGTCAGTGCCGGTGCCATGGAAACGCCGATCCACCGGGTAAGTCCCTGCTCGCCGAACTGCCAGGCCACGAGGCTGTTGATCAGTGCCCCCAGGCATCCGGCTGAAAAGCAGATCAGAAGATTTTTCATAATCAAAGGATCCTTTGTGTTTTCAGGTGTACACAATTAAATGGATTCTACGGCAAATAGATTCTACGGCATATTCCATTGCAATGCAAAAGAAAATATCGGCTTTTTATCCTGTGACCGTCTGCCACAAAGACAGCCACAGGGGCATGGCCAGAATGCACACCAGGTACTGGAGCAGCATCATGCTGGCGATGGAACGGGTATCGCCCCCGTAGTTTCTCACCATGAGAATCAGGTTGGTGGCCGGCGGCGAGGATGTCTGGAGGATGATCAGACTGCAGAACAGCGGCAGGGTCAGATAAAGGTCCAGCCCGTACATCACGGCAAATGCGGCGGCCGGCACCAGGATGAATTTCACCCCGGTGACCCGGATCACATCTGCAAAAGGCGGCATGTCCCTCAGGGAGATGCCGCCCAGGGTGGCGCCCAGGATAAAGACCGCCAGCGGGACGGTGGCCTGGCCCAGCAGGTCCATGGAAGACAGCAGGGTCTTGGGCACCCATGCGGATGTGCCGGAAATCACCAGGAAGATGGCTGCCAGTGTGGCCACCAGGTGCGGGGTCACAAAATCCTTCCAACGGATGGCGGCCTCATGGTCGCCGCTCACCAGCACCTTGCCCACACTCCACATGATAGGGGACTGGCCCAGGATCAGCAGAAAACAATAGAGCGCCAGCATGTCAAACTGGTCCGGATAGACCAGCTGGCCGATGGGCAGCACGATATACACGGCATTCTGAAAACTGGCCATGGAGACAAACGCCCGTTTTTCCGGTCTGGCGCCGAACAGAATAAATGCCATGCCAAGTCCGGCCAGGGCGATCAGCACACCGGACAGCGGCAGCAGCCACCACCTGGCAAATCCGGACGGGTCAAACTGGGAAACGGTCTTGACCACGATCAGGCAGGGCAGAAAAATGTTGACGGTCACCGCAGACAGGGCCTGGATGTGGTTCTGTGAGACGATGTTGGTTCTCACCAGCACACCGGCGGCGGCAGAGATGATGAAAATCTGGAACACGGCGGAAAAAACCGTGGTGAACGTGGGGATAAACATGGGGCGGTCGCCTCTCTCCTTTATAAAAGGCCCAGGGTTGAAAATCTGTTTTTCATGACATCATGGTGGGAGCCTTTCCAGAAGATTTTCAGACATGCCGGGCATTGGAAAAATTCAAAAAAATATTTTTTTGTCTTGGGTTCCAGCAAAGGAAGAATATCGGTTTTGGCCACCTTCACCAGGGGCTGGTTGCACCCGGTGCAGCGTGAAAAAAAACGGGTCAGGTCATGGAGCCCGAAAAAATCGATCGTCTCCAGAATCTGGTCATAGGGAAGATCGGCCCGGATCCGCCGGGCAAACACAATTTTTTTCCGTTTGAGCAGCGCCGTGTCCCGGGTCAGCACGATGCGGGATTCTGATTCAGACAGGTCCGCAATCTGTTCATCGGAAAAAGAAGCGGAACAGGCCACATCAAACCCCAGCAGGATCATCAGGCGTCCGAGCTTGAGCACATTGACATCAGCGATAAACCGGATGAAATCCAGGGGCGCCGGCCGCAGCAGGGACGGGGAAAGCACATCAAAGGGCGGATGAACGGCCTGGACATGCAGGGATTCCAGTGCGGTTGGTATAAAGGAAAAAGCAACCTCCTGGCGGTTGAAATCGATGCGGCCGACCTCGGTATGGGGAATGCCAAAGGATTCAATGATATCCTTGACAGAGGCTCTGCGGGTCAGCGGGTAATCCAGCTCGCGCCTTTGATGGTGGTCAGGCAGAAAAAAATTGAACTCAGGATCCAGTGCTACAGAGATGTCCACTCCCCTTTTCTCTCCTTTCCTTGATGCCAGAGATTTCCGGTCATTATAAGTGATCTCTGCCAAAGCGGCAATCCCTGTCCTGTTTGACAGATGATTCGCTGATCAGACCGTGATCTGAATCGACGCAAATGAAGTCAAACAGGCTGAATATTTTTGATTTGTCAGGCGTGTATCACTTATCTCTGACCTTTGGAATGGACAGCACCCCGTCGCCGGCTTCATCTTCCAGATCAAACCACCACTTGTTCCGGTAGTCGGGTTTGCCGTAACCCAGAAGGTCGTCTCCCAGGATGCCCAGTTTCCGGGCCGGTCCCACATGGCGCATGGTCCAGTTCACGGCCCGGTGGAACGGTGTATAGGGTTTGCTCCAGGGGCAGACCTTGATGCAGGTGCCGCATCCGGAACCGTGCTGATTGCCCACGCGCATGGTGGTGCATTTCTGGACATCCAGGGGCCATTTTTCATACCCGTTGGCCATGACCTTGCCGCCGCTGCTGATGGCGCCGCTGGGGCATTCCCGGGCGCATTTTTTGCACGCGGCGCAGAACGCCTGGAGACCAAAGTCAATGGGTTTGTCGGGTGCCAGGGGCAGGTCTGTGGTCACCACGGCGGCCTTGAATCTGGGTCCCATGAACGGATGCAGCACAGTGTCTCCCATGCGGCACATCTCTCCCAGCCCCGCCAGCAGGAGTACCGGGGGCACGACAATGTCGTAATACGGGGCATAGTGGGCACGGGCCGGATACCCCAGCCGCCGGATATATTCAGCCAGGGTGATGGCGATGAACCCGGAGGTGGCATAGGACATCATGCTCATGGAATTGGAAATCCAGTCGCTGCCGGAAAATGCCTGGTTGGTTCTCTCATCCTGGTCCACAAGGATGGCGATGGCATATCTGTGGTCCAGTTCCGTGGGGATTTCGCCCGCCGCCATGTTCTTGAAACTGAACTTATGGCTGTAGACCGCGTAGGGCGGCAGCTCACAGATCCCGACCCCGTCGGCCCGCAGAAAGTACGCGGTTTCCTTGATATGGCGGGCGATGGCCAGAGGGTCCTCCGGAATCGGGGCCGTTGCCGGGGCCATGTTTCCGTCCCTGAAGGGCATCATGTTGTCCCGCATCCAGGCGATGGCGCCTGAAATCGGATGTTTGGGAACAAACCGCCGGAACTCTTTCTGCAGCCGGGGGCCGTAGTCTCCGGCGGCTGCCTTGCAGAATCCCGCCTCCCGTTCCCGGACCCGGGTTATCTTTGATTCATCGATCCGGGTCGTGGGGGTTTCCACCCGTTTGACCGCATGCATGGTAAAGGGTTCCCAGTCCCGCTTCAGATATCCGCCCATGGTCTTTCATCCCCTTGTCAAGCGTGGTATGACGGCTGTTAAAAAAATTCAAACAAACATAGTCGACACCGGGTTATTGATCAAGTGAAATGTTTTGATCACCTGGTGCGCGTCATGATCTGGAAAAAAGATCAGGCTGCCCCGATATTGATCAGCAGAACCGACGCACAGGCCAGGGCCAGAAACAGATAATTGGCCGGCCGGAGCGATTCTTTCCAGAAAAACAGACTGATGAGGGTGATGACCGCAATCACCCCCAGCCCCAGTGTGGGATAGGCAATCGTGCCCGGCAGGTGCGCCAGGGCCCGGATCCAGAACCAGGTGGCCAGCACATTGGTGGTTCCCAGAACAATGCCCCAGGCCAGGCAGGCCCTGCCCGGCCGTTTCAGGCCTTTGAGCCGGGGCAGGGTGAAGATCAGGGCGGTGCCGAAAATGGTGGCCATAAAGGCCTTGGGGTCTGCCTGGGGCGCCAGCTCCGCCTGTATCTTGAACACAAAATCGGTGATGCCGTAGGCTCCGAAAAGCAGCAGTCCCCAGAGAAAACCCTTGCAGGCGGTTTTCGTGTCTGTCCCGAACCGCAGCGGTTCCCTGGCCGCCAGAGGCAGGCACAGAAAGGCCAGGGCGATCCCGGCGGCCTGGAAAAATCCGATGGTTTCACTGAAGAAAACCAGGGATCCCAGGGTGGGAACTGCCGCAGACAGCCGCATCAGGGTCGTGGACAGGGCCAGTCCCTCGGCGCGGATGGCCT
>DATHSR010000107.1:0-2743 GCA_035464035.1 Desulfotignum sp.
GCTGCCTGTTCCAGCTGTACCAGGGTTTTGGCATAATCCGCTTTCGACCGGGCCAGGGCCAGTTGAAAATTATAGGCCGTCGCCTGTATCTCCAGAAAATCGGCAAATCCGCCCTCCCCCTGTCTAAACCAGGTTTCAGCCGTCTGAAGTGCGGCCATGGCCTGGGGAATCAGCTCTTTTTCATACAGGGTGGTCAGCCGGCCGGCATTCTGAAGCCTAAACCACATGCGGCTGATCCGGGCTTTAAGTTCATTGGCCGCCACCTGCTGTTCAGCCTTTGCTTTTTCCACAGCAGTTTCAGCCAGGGCGATCCGGCTTTTGTTTTTTCCCCACCACACCGGGAGAGACATTCCCAGCTGCACCCCCACCGCATCTTCCCCTGCGTCCCTGGGAGGCACCATCACATCGGGCTCTCCAATGCCGGCATAGAAAAGACCAAAGGTAAACGAAGGCAGATTTTCATATTTTGACAGCACAATGGCGTGTTCCGCTTTTTCAACCGCAAGGTCTGCCATCCGGATATCCTCCTGATGCATCAGGGCCAGTGCATAAATCTCTTCCAGAGAATAGGCGGCCTGCCGGGGATCACCGCCGGATACCCTCCCCAGAGGGGCATCCGGCGCCCGGTTCAAGAGCGTGTTGATATTTGTTTTTTCAACCGCCGCCAGTTCCTCAAGCAGCAGGATATCATAGTGAATCTGGGCGGTCTGGGCCCTGGCTTTGGATACATCATAAAACAGGGCCCTGTCCCCGGCATAGGCATGCTGGCTGATCTCCAGAAGCTGCCGGTTCAAGTCCAGATTGGCCCCGGCAATCTCCAGGGCTGTCTGGATATATGCCAGCTCATAGAACGCGGCAGACACCGAGCTGACGATCTCCTTCACCGTCTTATCCACCCTGAGCCGGGAGATATCCACATCCGCAGCCAGGACCCGGCCTTTGGCCGTCAGAGTTCCGGGAAATGGAACGGCCTGTGACAGGGTCAGATTCCAGTCCTGGGGGCCCAGCCGGGTTTCAATGGGACGCGGGAAAAACGTGCCGGACACCCGGGGATCCGGATAACTGGTACCGATCCGGTAGTTTTCGATAAAGATCTGCCAGGATTTTTGTGATGCACTGATGGCGGGATTGGATGCAAACGCATACCCCAGCAGGTCAGACAGTTCCAGGGTGTATTGCAGCCGGGCCTCAAGTTCAGCTGACGGTTCGGTGTCCGCCGCCGCAAGGAGACCGGGCTGAAAAAAGCTTGTCCAGAAAAAGATGCTCAGAAAAAAGAACCGTTTCATTTCCTTTCCTTTTGTCTGGATCATCCGGGCCGGATGCATGCCCCTGTGATCCGTTAAATAAACAGGCATGGACCGTGCCGGCATGAACCCTTCGGTTGAAAAGAGGGGTTCTCCAACACCGTCTAGAACATAGATCCCACAAAGACGAACAATATTCTACAGAGACTGGAAAATAATTGCTATTGGTCCAGGGGCGCGATTTCATGAAGCGTCATGGGCTGGTCCACCCCTTTAAGATCCACCGTAAGAGCGTTCTCTACCTGCACCCGATCGGCCACTTTGCCCAGAACAGCATCCGAAACCAGAATCTGGCCTTTTTGGGCCTGCTCCTGGATCCGGCTGGTGATATTGACAGCCGACCCCACCACCCCGTATTTGGCCCGGGTGGAAGATCCGATATTTCCCACCACCACCTGGCCGGCATGGATGCCGATGCCCATGGAAAGGTCCGGCAGATTCTGCCTGGCAAGCTCCCTGTTGACCTCGGGCATTTTTGCCTGCATGTGAAACGCACACTGAACCGCCCGGGCAATGGTAGCTGTGGCAGGTTCATCCAGGGGATCGAAAAAAACCAGAATGGCGTCTCCGTAAAAATCCACGATAATTCCCTGATGCTGCCGGACAATCTCAATCATGTGGGAAAAATAACGGTTCAGAATCGCAACGATCACCTCAGGACCCAGGGTTTCTGACAGGTTGGTGAATCCCCGGATATCAGACATGAGCATCACCGCTTCTCGGCGGTTTCCTCCCAGCCGTCCAGCCTCGGGGTGATCCATCAGCGTCTTTGCAACTTCAGGGTCCACATACCGTCCAAAACAGTCGCGGATATAATCCCGCTCCTTAAGACCTTTGACCATGGCATTGAAGCGTGCCACCAGGTCCCCGATCTCATCGTAGCTTTCTACAGGGATGAAAGCACCGTAATCCCCTTTGGCCACTGCCTGGGCCTTGTCTGACACCTGCCGGATCTGGCCCACCAGCCGGCACATGTGAAACCGGATCAGCAACAGCACCAGGCAGGCCAGAACCAGGATTCCTGATGCAAGGGCATTCCGGTAGGTGACAATGGGTCCCAGAATTTTACGGCCGTCGCCGAACAGTATGATGGTCCAGGGCACCTGGTTCAGTTTGAAAAAACCCGCCACCATGTCCGGAGGATGGCCTGGGGGTATAACGGTTCCGAATGACCGGGATCCCATTTCTGAAAGAACCGCCTGTTCGAGGGGATCTTCGGTGTCGCCCAGACTGTGCCGCTCGATCAAGGCCATGTTGGTGTGGGCGAGGTATCTGGCGTTTTCATCCACAATACAGCCCATGTCGCTCTGCCACCATCCCAGGGCCAGGATATCCTTGAGCAGAAAGTCAAAGTCCATGCGGATCACCAGGTCCCCCAACCGTTTCTCCGATGTCCCGAACAGGGAAATATGCATGGTCACGGTTCTGCCCTGCTCATC
>DATHSR010000108.1:0-4143 GCA_035464035.1 Desulfotignum sp.
GAAGCCGGAATGGACAGGTACAGCCCTTTAAAAAAGGTGCGTTTGTCTTTGCCCGGGAAACCGGGCTCCCCATTCTGCCCGTTACCATTAAAAATTCCTACCAGCTTCTGCCGCCGGATTCTCTGGACCTGGTGCCGGGCCGGGTGGAAATCATTGTGCACCGGCCGGTCTATATCCTGCCGGGTGATCCGGATCGGCTGGAAGAAACCATTGAAACGGTCCGAAAGACCATTGCCGCCCCGTTATCCTGACTATCCCCTGCCCCACCCCAAAAAATACCGTCATCCGATCCACTGCTTTTCACCTTGACCTCCACTTTGATCCCCATTATTATCCTACAGCCGTTTTATTTTGAAATCAGGCTTATAGAACAATTTCCGCCGTAATTTTTTTTGACTGTCCTTCCATTTTTTTCTTGACTTATGCTGAAATTTTCGCAAAAGTGTGTCAAATGGTGGCGGAAAGTGGATCTCCCGCCCAAAAAAAAGGAATGACACCAGTGTTTCGATCGAGCTCCTTTCATACCATCGACCCCAAGGGCAGAATCATCATTCCGGCCCGGTTCAGGAACGTTCTGAAGGCGGATGAGGAGTACGGGGTGGTGGTCTCGATCAAGGACGGGTGCCTGTATGCCTATACCTTCAGTGAATGGAAACAGCTGGAGAAAAAAATTCTGGCCGCCAAGAGTGCGGCCATGGAAAAATTCAAGCGGTTTTTTCTGGGCAACGCCTGTCCCCTGACATGTGACAAACAAGACCGGATATTAATTCCCCCGAGCCTTCGAACCTACGCCGGTATTGAAAAAGATATCGTTCTGGTGGGGGTGCTGGACCGGTTTGAAATCTGGGCAAGGGAACGGTGGGATCAGGAAAACCTGAAAATGGAGAAAGATCTTGAAAAAGAGGAAGTAAGAGAGGAAATTGCTTCCCTGGGACTGTAGCCATGGGATTTGTGCACACGACGGTGATGCCGGCCGAGGTCTTTGCTTACCAGAACCTGAAACCTGGCGATATCTGTGTGGACGGCACCCTGGGCGGTGCCGGTCATGCCCTGGCAACCCTAGAGGCCATACTTCCCGGCGGCATCCTCATCGGTATTGACCAGGACCTGGATGCCATTACCCATGCCCAAAAGGTACTGCACCATTTTAAGGAAAACATCATACTGGTCCATGACAACTTCTCCCGCCTGTCAAGCATCCTGGACCGGTATGGCATCAACGGCGTTAACGCCATCGTGCTGGATCTGGGTTTTTCTTTCAACCAGATCACACAGGCAAACCGAGGATTCAGTTTTAACCGGGATGAACCGTTGGATATGCGCATGGATATCAGACAGGAACTGACGGCTGAGATGATTGTCAATTCTTTTTCACAAAAAGAGCTGGCAGATCTGTTTTTTGCCTTTGGTGAAGAAAAATTTTCCCGGCGCATTGCCGGGGCGGTTGTCACACAAAGACAAACCCGCCCCATAAAAACCACGCAGCAGTTGACCAGACTCATCACCGATACAATCCCAAAGGGCCGGGCCGCAGCCCAGAAAATTCATCCGGCGACCCGGGTATTTCAAGCCCTGCGCATTGCCGTAAACAAAGAGCTGGAAAACCTTGCCGTTTTCATGAAACAGGTCCCGGATCTGCTGGTAAAAGGGGGCCGGATCTGCATCATCAGTTTTCATTCCCTTGAGGACCGCATTGTCAAGCAGCACCTGAGGGCCTTTGAAGCGGGCTGTACCTGCCCAAAAAATCTGCCGCAATGTGTGTGCCATACCACACCGGTGATGATGCCCATCGTCAAAAAACCGGTGACCCCCACAGCCTTGGAACTGGCAGCCAACCCCATGGCCCGGAGCGCCCGGCTCAGGGTATCAGAAAAGGTGTGACAGATGAAACCGGAACCTTCTGAGAAAAATCCTTCCAGCAGCGGCCTGCAATGGATGCTGATCATCTGTCTGCTCTTTGGCGTACTGCTCCTCCACACCTGGGTCAGAACCGAGGCAACCCAGATCACCCTGGAAATATCTCTTGCCCAGTCCCGGCTGTCGGATCTGCTCTCCTATCAGAAGGAACTGACTGTGGAGCGGGACCGGCTCAAATCCGATGACCGTATTGTCCATATCGCCCGGTCCCAGCTGGGCCTGACAGATGACGTATTCAACCAGACCATATACCTCAAGAGAGAACCCCATTAATGCCGGATAACGCCCATATGAAAATCGGCAGGCGGATATGGCTGATCCAGGCGGCACTGGTGATCACCCTGATATTCCTTGGAGTAAAATCCTTTGAAATCCAGGTGCTGAATGCCAAGGAGTTTTCACGGCGGGCGGAAAGCGGCTATTCCAGGCATCTGACCATCAAGGGGGAGCGGGGACGGATACTGGACCGGCACTGGAGCAAACTGGGGGCTTCTCTGGATGCCATCACCGTCACAGCAGATCCGCTGCGTATCGAAACCCCTGTAAAAACCGCCCAGGCTTTGGCTGAAATTCTCGAACTCGATCCCGGTGAGCTGGCTGAAAAATTTTCCGCAGACAACCGGTATGCCGTGGTGGTGGAAAACATTTCACCGGATCATGCCCGGCAGGTGAGGGCATTGACCCTGCCGGGAATTTATTTCACAAAAAGCTTCAAGCGGTTTTATCCCAACCGGGATCTGGCAGCCCAGGTCATTGGATTCACGGGAAAAGACGATATCGGGCTGGAAGGCCTTGAATTCAAATACAATGATGTGCTCGACGGAAAGGTTGTCAGAATAAAGGTCCGGCGGGATGGTACCGGCCGGATCCTGGATATTGACAGAAAAAAACAGGAGGAGCTGCGGGGAAATGACATGGTCCTGACCCTGGACAGGAAAATCCAGTTTCTGACTGAAACCACCCTGGAACAGACGGTCAAACAATACCAGGCAAAATCAGGACTGGCCCTGGTCATGCGCCCTGCCACCGGCGAACTGCTGGCCATGGCCCAATACCCCCGGTTCAATCCCAACAATTACAGGGAGTTCGACCGGGCGCTTTTCCGAAACCGGGCCGTCACCGACGCATTTGAGCCCGGATCCACCCTGAAGGTATTTACCGCTGCCGCCGCACTCGAACAAAGCCTGACGCCGAACTCCATCTTTTTCTGTGAAAACGGCCAGTATCGCATTGGAAAATATACGGTCCGTGACACCCATCCCCACGAGTGGCTTTCCATCAACCATATCATCGCTTTTTCCAGCAATATCGGGGCGGTCAAAATAGCTGAAGCCATTGGGAAACAAACACTCCATGACTATCTGACCCGGTTTGGCTTTGGAGAAAGAACCGGGGTGGAATGTCCGGGAGAAACCCCCGGAACCCTGATGTCACCCGATCGCTGGTCCAGAATTGATACGGGTGCCATCTCTTTTGGCCAGGGTATTTCAGTTTCCGCCATCCAGTTGATATCGGGCATCAGTGCCATAGCCAACAACGGGCGGCTGATGAAACCCATGCTCGTGAAAAAAATTGTTTCCAACACCGGCCAGGATATTCAGGTGTTTCACCCCACCCTGATCCACCAGGTCATATCCCCTCAGACGGCAGACCAGGTCAAACACATGATGGCACTGGCGGTCCAGGAAAAAAGTACCGGTACCAAAGCGGCACTGGCCGGTTACAGCGTCTGTGGAAAAACAGGAACCGCCCAGAAAGTGGCAAAAGGGCAGGCAGGTTATGCCAAGAATATCTACACATCGGTTTTTGCCGGATTCGCTCCCCGTCAGAACCCCCAGCTGGCTGTCCTGGTGGTTGTGGATGAACCCAGAACAAAATATTACGGCGGAGACGTGGCAGCCCCTGCCTTTAAAACCATTCTGGCCCAGTCCTTCAATTACCTGAGCATCCCGCCGGACGGTACCCTGGTGGCGGGGGCATCAGATGCAAAAACACCGGCTGTAAAAATGGTCAAAACACCAAAAAAAGGTGGCGCCATGACAACACCTGTATTTGAAGGAGAACGACTGTGAAGCTGTCCCGACTGATCCAGGGTATCATACCTGAACCGGTACCCCCGCATCGGGATATCGAAATCACGGGCATCCAGACCCGGGCCCAGGATGTCTCCCCCGGGCAATTGTTCCTTGCCATCCAGGGATATTCAGCCGACGGCCATGATTACAT
>DATHSR010000109.1:0-3163 GCA_035464035.1 Desulfotignum sp.
TTTTCAAAAATCCGGACTGCCCCGGACCTGCTTGACACGTTTATCACATTTGAAAGCGATACGATTTTGTTTTATGAGTTTCTCCAGGCCTTTGTCCAGGATCCCCACGCCCTGTCAGGCTTGGATAAAATCATTGCAGAAGAAAAAAAACATGTCAGGGAGCTCAAAGAGATGATCCAGGCCATTGCCCAAAAGAAAATCCATGAACCCACGATTTTGTTCTAAACGCTCGGGTCCGGTCAGCGGTGGGGGTGGTATTTCATGAACGTGTGATTAAATTGTCAGAAGCACATAACAAAATTGCAAGAACCTGACAATATGCGAGGCATGCTCATGACCCCCAACCGGCCGGAAAACTCCCTCCACGCATTACATTTTGACAACCGGTTTATCCGGGAACTGCCGGGCGATCCGGAACCTGGCAATTTCCGCCGCCAGGTGGCAAACGCCTGCTATTCCATAGTCATGCCCACCCCGGTATCCTCACCGGAACTGGTGGCGGTTTCCCCGGATGCCGCCGGCCTGGTGGATTTGGATGAAACCGCCTGGAAATCGGATCTGTTTACAGCAGTTTTCACCGGAAACCGTGTTTTCAAAAAAATGGAACCCTGTTTTTTCTGGGCATCCCCACCACCCGGGCCCTGAGCCTGACCCTCACCGGAGAATCCGTGGAACGGGACATGTTTTACGACGGCCATCCCAAAGAGGAGCCCGGTGCCTTGGTCTGCCGCCTGTCTCCGTCCTTTATCCGTTTCGGCAATTTCCAGATTCACGGGGCCAGGGGAGAAACCGATCTGCTCAGGCAGCTGGTTGATTACACCATCCGCACCGACTTTCCCCATCTGGGGTCCCCGGGAAAACAGACCTATCTTTGCTGGTTTCAAGAGGTGTGCGACCGGACCCGGACCCTTGTAATCCACTGGATGCGGACCGGATTTGTTCACGGAGTGATGAATACCGACAACATGTCCATTCTGGGCCTCACCCTTGATTATGGCCCCTATGGGTGGCTGGAGGGCTATGATCCCGTCTGGACCCCCAATACCACGGATGCCCGCACCCGGCGCTACTGCTTCCAGAACCAGGGCCAGATCGCCCTGTGGAACCTGGCTCAACTGGCCAATGCCGTATATCCACTGATCAGCGACGACCTGCCGTTGAAGCAGATCCTGACCGATTTTTCCACCCGTTTCCAGCAGGACTGGCTGCATCTGTACCACCGGCGGATCAGTGAAGAAAGACTCCCCCGGGATGTCATCACAAAGAATATGAACCGGCAGAATCCCTGGTTTGTCCTGCGCAATTACCTGGCCCAGATGGCCATTGACAAGGCCCATGCCCATGAGTTCTCCATGATTCATGACTTGCTGGACGTCATGAAAAACCCGTATGAAAATCAGCCGGGAAAAGAGCTGTTTGCGGCAAAACGACCGGAATGGGCCCGCCACCGGCCCGGATGTTCTATGCTGTCCTGCAGCTCCTGATCCGCGGAAACCCCATTTTGCAAGATCCGGTTCAGATCAGACCCCATCGGCTGTCCGTGCTGTAACCCAGCCGTCAGCCGGCCGGTTTGTGAACCGTAAGCTGGGGAAAGGGAATTTCCCAGTTATTCTGGGTGCAGGCATCCGTGCACCAGCGCTGAATGGCACGGGAGATCCGGTTGTAGAGCGGGGCCATTTGGCCGTCAAAATCTGCAATCACCACCAGGTCCAGAGAGGAGGTGCCGGCGGCGGCAAATTCCACTCTCAGATTCAGTAGGGCCTCTTGATACTCTTCTGCTGCCAGGCGCTCCCGGAGATAGGCATCCAGGATCTCCAGCACCCGGCTGGTGGCAATAGACTGGAGGCTATAGGAGATACCGAATCCCACCTTGATCCTGAAATTCACCGACAGATTCAGCGGTGTCATACCCAGAAAATCCGAAGTCTGATAGACTTTTTTCGCCCCCCCCCGCATCACCAGTTCCACCATTTCATGGGACAGGCTGGTGATGCATCCCCGGGTCCCGTCCGACAGGATCACCCAGTCGTTTTTCCGGCAGGGGAACCAGGGTTCATGGCGATGAAACGGCCGGGAAGCCAGATCCATGAGGGATTCAATGGGAACGCGCAACGTCTGCCCCAGGTCAGGATTCTCCAGCATGGAAAACATGTTGATCCGTTTCACCAGCCAGGGTACTCCCTGGAATACCACCCGTTCCCCTTCGCGGACCGCCCCGATGTTGAGAATCAGCCGGCTCTGGTGCCAGAACCGGGGCACGGTGTTTTTGACAGCCCAGCCCAGACCCAGGAGAAAAACAATGGCCAGAGACAGCAGCACCCAGTCCTCAAATACATAGAACACCAGAATGATCACAAAAAGGGCCGCCAGAACGGTCACAACCCTGAAGAACAGATCCAGGGCACGCAGGTGAAACGACCGGTATTCCGCGGTGTATCCGGGGATATATTTGACCAGAAACAGGTAGGCAAGCCGGAACAGCAGCACGATACCGATACAGGCAACAAAGGCGATGAACAGAAACAGGCCCCGGGTTTTGAAAAACTGCCGGATGGACGCCTGGGAACTTTCAATCAGCGACTGGTCTTCCGATTCAAGTTCCGCCAGCTGCATCCGGGTGATCTCCAGCCTGCTGAGAAGCTGATTTTCCTGTCCCTGCCATTCGGGAACCAGCCTTTCCAGTCGCTGTTTTACCTGTTCATCATCCGCCTTGGATATCAGATCCATGAGGTTTTCATTGGCAAGGCGGGCAATGGGTCTCAACTCCTGATAAAAGGACAGTTCATCCTTGAGTTCGGTTTTCTGCCGGGCCTTCTGGGTCATCTGTTTGAGTTCCATGATCCCGGGCTTCAAAAGTGACACCACTTCCTCTTTCCAGTCAAAGGGTTCCACTTTTTTTTCCCGGAACAAACCCGTGTCCACGCCGGTGGCAATCCGCTCAAAATCCTGCCTGGCAGAGGACAGCATTTTATCCAGCCGTTCCAGTTCCGCCTTCAGGCTGTTTTTTTCGGTTTCAGATGTGCTGGCGGCCAGGGCCTGCTGTTTTTCAGAAATCCGCTCCGTGAGATGTGCCTGGAGTTCAATAATGGATGCCAGCATATTCAAGGTGCCGGCATTGGGCGGCACGGAGGGGTCATCTAAATTCTGGGCACCTGCCGGCAAT
>DATHSR010000110.1:0-1737 GCA_035464035.1 Desulfotignum sp.
CTGAACCGTCTGGCAGAGCAGCTCATGTCTTCGGCGGCGGCAGAACACCCGGATGTTTTTCTTAAGGAAACCGTCTTTGCCGGGCTTATGAAACGGTATCCGGATCTCAGCAGCCAGGTGGAGTATCCAAAGGTGCTGCCCCTGAGAATCGAGCCGCGCAAGGCCCTGTACAGCACCTGGTATGAAATGTTTCCCCGCTCCTGTGCCGATGACGATCCAGCCCGTCACGGGACATTCAAAGACTGTATCAACCGGCTGCCTTATATTGCCCAGATGGGATTTGATGTGCTGTATCTGCCGCCCATCCATCCCATCGGACGTACCCACCGCAAAGGAAAGAACAACACGGTCACGGCCGGGCCGGATGATCCCGGCAGCCCCTGGGCCATTGGTGCCGCTGAAGGTGGTCATACATCCATACATCCCCAACTGGGAACCATGGAAGATTTTTTGCAGCTGGTGGCCAGGGCCCGGGAATACGGCATCGATATCGCACTGGATATCGCGTTTCAGTGCAGCCCGGACCACCCGTATGTCACTGACCATCCGGAATGGTTTTACTGGCGGGCTGACGGTACGGTGCAGTATGCAGAAAACCCCCCGAAAAAATATCAGGATATCTATCCCGTTGCATTTGAATCCCCCCATTATGAAAGCCTTCGGCACGAACTTCTGGGGGTGATCCGTTTCTGGACAGACAAGGGGATCCGGATATTCAGAATCGACAATCCCCACACCAAACCATTGCGGTTCTGGGAATGGCTCATCGCAGAATGCAAAAAAGCGTACCCGGAAACCATCTTTCTGGCCGAGGCATTCACCCGGCCCAAGACCATGTACCGGCTGGCCAAAGGCGGGTTTACCCAGTCCTATACCTATTTTACCTGGCGCAATCTGAAATGGGAAATTGAGCAGTATTTTGACACCCTGACACAGACCAGTGTAAAAGAGTTTTTCTGGCCCAACCTGTGGCCCAATACCCCGGATATTCTGCCGGAATTTCTGCAGCTGGGCGGGAGGCCGGCGTTTATCCTCCGCCTGATGCTGGCTGCCACCCTTTCGTCCAGTTACGGCATTTACGGCCCGGCCTTTGAGCTGTGTGTGAACCAGCCCCTTGCGCCCGGCGGTGAGGAGTATATGGATTCGGAAAAATACGAGATCGCCAACTGGGACCTGGAATCGCCCCATACCATCCGGCCGTTCATCACCAGAATCAACCGTATCCGGCGGGAAAATCCCGCCCTGCAGCAGACCCGGAACCTGATGTTTCACCCGGTGGACAAAGAAGAGATCCTGTGCTTCAGCAAATATACGGATGATTTTTCCAACCTCATTTTTGTGGCAGCCAATCTGGATCCCCATCACACCCACAGTGCCTGGGTGCGGCTGCCTTTTGAAAAAATGGAAGTGCCGGTTGAAAAAAGCTTTCAGATGCATGATCTGGTGAGCGATGCCAGATATTTGTGGCATGAGGGGTACAACTATCTGGAAATCGATCCCCGGGTGGTGCCGGTACAGGTTTTCCGCATCCGCCGCCGGCTGCGCACGGAAAACGATTTTGATTATTTTATGTAACAAGACATAAAGGACAGCAATCTTATGGCAAAACGCAGCCCAAAACCGAAAAATGATCCGCTGTGGTACAAAGATGCAGTTGTTTATCAGCTTCACATCAAGACGTTTTATGACAGCAATGGGGATGGCATCGGTGATTTTAAAGGCCTTACCGAAAAACTG
>DATHSR010000111.1:0-2422 GCA_035464035.1 Desulfotignum sp.
AGGTTGTTTTTCCTGACGGTGTGGATAAAGCCGGCGGCCACCGCATTGAGGGGCAGGCACTGACCGGTGTTTGTGAGCAGGCTTTTTTTCAGGGTTTCGGCGGTCTCCTCCATGAGAAACGCCCGGAACCCTTCGTTTTGAAAGGTGGCCACGATCAATTGTCCGGTCAACGCGTCCCAGTTGGGGAAAACAATGGTTTTGTCCGTCGGGCTGTCATAAAACCGGGGGGAAAAATCCAGGGGCAGGGGAGTTGGCCGGTTTCGGGCCTGAAAATGATTGCCAAACGCCCTGACCGCCGCTTCTATACGGGTTTCATACCCCACGCTGGAATCATGTTCATCCAGTTCCAGCACCAGATAGGGTTTGCCGCACCGTTCCATGATCTGTTTGAAGTAGTCCACACCGAAGGCATCCGGAGAGCACCGGAAAGAGGTGATATAGACCGGATACAGACCGTCAATCCGGGTGGCGGCATAGGCGGCCTCCAGGATACGGGCCGCATATTTCCAGTGAATCTCCGTCAGCAGGGGCTCTATGGGCGAAAGATCCATCTGTGATGTATTCACCATATCCTGAAAAAACACCGGAATTCCCATTTTTTCAAACATCTGGGGAATGTGGTGATTCATGGTGTCGGACAGCACCGTATAAGGCCGCCCCAGCAGCAGGACCTTGACACCGGAGGGTTCTTTGGCCCGGTCATGAAACAGGGCGGACAGCCTTTCCTGGTCTTGTTTGCGGAATTCCATAGCCTTGTCCCACGCCGCATTGATGTCAAAAAACGAAACTCCAGGGTCCGGGGAGATCTGTTTCAACGCCCGGTAAAGGGCCACTTTGGTGTGAAGACCGGTATACAGGTATTTGATGGTGGGCATGATCAGTCGTCTGGCATCCAGAGGGTCCAGACAGGCGATCACCGACGGGGTGAACTGGGTATAATAGCAGTGCTGGCGCCGGATCCGTTTCTGATCTGTTTTCTCTTCAAAGTAAAACGGCAGAAACACATAGTCGGCTTTTTCCATCAGATGGGCCACATGGCCGTGCAGCGCCATGACCGGCGCGCAGAATTCGGCCTTGGCAAGGGCTTTGCCCAGGGCCACCGGCTGTTTGAGGTGGCGGCTGACCATCGTGCGGATACCCAGCATGGAGAAAAAATGTTCCCAGAATGCCAGATCTTCAAACAGATGCAGGGCCGCAGGGATGCCCACCGTGATTTTGCGCGCCTGGACAGGCAGGGTGGCATGACCGGTGGCAGAAACCGATTTCCGCATTTTTTTCAGGGAATACCGGGTGGTGGCTGGCACCATTTTTTGGGTGTCATAATCTCTGCCGCATAAAAATCCATAGGCCTGGGGCAGCCCATCCACCTGGGCGATGGTGAGTTTGCAGTGATTGGCACACAGCTGGCAGATCTCCTGGCGTACCGGGATCGTTTGTTTCCACAGGTCAAATCCCCGGAACTGTGTCTGTCCAATGCCCTGTTCTCGGGCCAGAAGGGCCACTCCTAACGCACCGGTCAGATGACAGAACCGGGAGACATGGATAGGTTGCTGCAGTTTCTGTTCAAAGGCCGCCACCAGTGCCCGGTTCCGGGCGGTGGCGCCCTGGAACAGGACGCAGCGGCCGATCTTTCCCACCGTGGCCACCTTGGTCAGATAGTTGTCCCGCACCGAATGCAGGACCGATGCCAGGATCTCGTTTCTTTCATAGCCTTCGGCAAAAAAATAATTGATGTCCCTCTCCATGAAAACCGTGCACCGGTCACTGGAAACCGGCGCGCTGATCCCTTCGGTCTTACCGGAATATTCGGACAAGGGGCAGGACAGTTTCTGGGCCTGCTCCTCGATGAAACTGCCGGTGCCGGCGGCGCACACGGTGTTCATCACCGATGCGGTCACCCGGCCGTCCCTGATCAGGGTGAATTTGGCGTCCTGTCCCCCGATCTCGATGATGGTGTCCACATCCTTGTTCAGATGCACCGCTGCCGTGGCATGGGCTGTGATCTCGTCAGGTTCCAGATCCGCACCGATCACCCGGCCGCTGATGCGGCGGCCGGACCCGGTGGTGCCGCAGCCTTTCACTGTCACCCGGAGCTGTTTGCGGGTCATCCAGTCATCCATGACCCTGAACAGTTTCTGAACCGCCTGGACCGGGCGGGAAGCGGTTCGGGTATAACCGCCCATAACCGGCACCCCGTCCCGGGTGATGAGAATGCCCTTGGTGCTGGTGGACCCCACATCCAGTCCCAGATAGGTGGCGGACAGATCCAGTCCGGACGGATCCCTATAGATCTCCATCTCAACTTCGTCCTGTACAAACTGTTCATGACAGGAAAAATCCGGATAATTTGACAAGGTCAATGATAACGGGGGATACAGATAACTGCTTTTTCTAGATGCGGTTTTGAAAAACGCCCGGGGAG
>DATHSR010000112.1:0-3571 GCA_035464035.1 Desulfotignum sp.
CATAATTAGATATTTAAATCAATAAAAATTTAAATTTAATGTCATTTTTATAAAAATAATGACTAAGAAATACTATAAAAGACACATGTGCTCTTTTATATCACTTTCCGGGATTCTGTTTCCCATGAAAATTTTCGGAACTGATGGTTAACCGGATCATGTGACATTGAGAATGACGGCAAAACAGTTGAACAGGACCAGAACCGCATCATTCAATTTGAGGGAAAGCTCCCGGGCGGCCCTGGCAGACACAACGGCGCAAACCAATGTGCCGTCTGAAATCCGGATCGTAAATTCCGTATTGACGTTTCCGATCCGTATCTCATGAACAACACCTTCAAAGCGATTGTCCGCGCTCGAGCCGGAATCGCACGCCCCTTTCTGAACAATGATCCAGGGCGCTTTGACCGCTGCCGTAACCATCAATCCTTTGGTCAATCCAAGCTGTTTCAGGCTGTGATGGGTGATCATGGCAGTGACGGCATGCCCGCTGACAGTGGTCACGGTCACCAGACTCTGGACACTGCCTTCCTGGATGGCCTGAATTTTGCCGAAAAACAAATTGCGGGCACTGGTTTTCAGGGCTGTTTCCCATTGGATGTAACGCCGTGTCACTGCCTGCAGATCATCCGGAGAAAAGGTCACATAGGCACTTGTCAGGGTGGGCGTAGAATGTCCCAGCATTTTCTGGATGGCGGGAATGGGCATATTTCCTTTCATCAGTTCCACAGCCCTGGCCTTGCGGATCATTTCCGGTCCGCCCAGTTTCTTGACAAATCCGCAGGCTTCGGCTCTCTCATAAAATTTGCGCCGCAGAAAGCCGGGATCGACCTGGGGCCGGCTGGTCAAAAAATGGCGGAACTTACGATCGTGAACCAGGGCTCGAATTTCAGAACACAAAGAGGGCGAAAGCGGCACCGTCCTCAGGTCATCCTGCTGGTCCTGCCCCTGGTTTTTAAATCGAATCTCCCGGCATTCAAAATCGATGTCCGAAAATGGATTCAGGGTCAGGACCTCGTTCAATTTTGCCCCGGTGTAACGGATCAGAAGAAATATCAGCAGGATACGCTGGCGGGAAAGCCGGATGTCCTGCCGCGGATGCCGGGTAACCCAGTCCCGGAACTCAATCTCCAGCTGCCCAAGCTGGGCCGTGTCCAGACAGGGCCCTTCCTCAAAAACGCCGATCATGCGGCCGGGATCTAAAATCGGGCCGGCAGACAGGTGTCCAGCAGGATACCTGTCGTTATCTGTCTTTACTGGATTCATCAGCCTATCATTAGAAGATACAAAAAAATAGTCAACAAAAAAGTCGTAAAATGATATAACAAAGAAAAAAACAACCGATAATTACCTATTATCCTGTGAAATACCGGCCGGGTGATGACATCTCCTTGGCCTGGCGGTGCAACATCTGCGGCCATGTGCACTAGGGCAGCGATGCGCCGGAACAATGCCCGTACTGTTTTTTTCCCAAGGTATCCTTCAAGCGGTGCCCTTAGAAGTATCTGCCCGGCCGGGTAAAAACAGGGTCAGCACCAGGCAGACCAGAGACACCAGGAACACCAGCACAAAGGTGGACCACACGCCCTGGGCAACGGCTGTCTTAAGGGCCGCCCGGGCCGCATCCGGAATCATGGCCTGAAATTCCGGGCGGAACAGGTTTTCCATGCTCTCCTTCAGCTGGGTTGTCAGGGCGTCCGGCATGGACACATCCACCGTTTCCAGCCGGTTGAGCAGCCGGGAGGTCACAAGCCCCCCGCACACGCCCACCCCCAGGGTACCGCCCAGGGTCCGGGCAAACTGATGGGATGAAGTGGCCACCCCCAGGTTCCGGACATCCAGGCTGTCCTGAACGATCAGCAGGGTGGACAGGGTGACGAACCCCATGCCGAATCCCACCACCTGAAACACCAGAAAACTGTGAACCATGGTGGTGCCGGTGGAAAATCCCAGGGTCAGTCCGGTGCCGCAGGCCAGCAGAATGCCGCCGCCCAGGGCCGCAGTCTTCGGGGTGGTCCGGTTCATGACCCTTCCCAGGATCAACGACCCCAAAGACCACCCCAGGCTCAACGACAGCATGGCCATGCCCACCTGCAAAGGGGTCTGGCCCAATGCGCCCTGGAGAAACAGCGGGGCATACCCGAACAGGGCAAACACGGAAAAACTGGCGCAGAAGCCGGCCAGATTGCCCACGGCAAACCCTTTTTTACGAAAAAACCGCAGGTCCAGAATGGGATCAGCCGCCTTGAATTCAGACCGCACGAACCAGATGCCCAATATCACGGACAAGCCCGAAAGCAAAAGCGTGTAACCCGATATCCAGTCAAAGGTCCGGCCCCCGGCCATGACCAGGGTTAAAATCGCCAGCAGAAAACCGGTCAACGACACCAGCCCGGCCCAGTCCAGGGTGACGGTCTTCTTTTTTTCCCTGAATTCCCTTAGAAAGAAAAAGATGCCGGCCAGAGACAGCAGCCCTAAGGGCAGGTTGATGTAAAAGATCCAGCGCCAGGAAAAAAAACTGACGATCACCCCGCCCAGGGTGGGGCCGATCACCGATGCGATTCCCCAGATGGAGGAGGCGAAAGACAGTGTTTTGGCCCGCTGGTCCCGGGGGGCCGCTTCGGTGAGCACCACATAGACCAAAGCGAAAATGCCGCCGGACCCGATGCCCTGAAACACCCGGGCAGCCACCAGAAACCCCATGGACGGGGCTGCGCCGGCCAGAAGGGACGCCACAATGAACAGGGTCACGCTGAAAATGAACAGCCGCTTGACGGCAAACAGGTCGGACAGTTTGCCGAACACCGGCAGGGATACGGCCCGGGCCAGAAAATAGGCGGAATAGACCCAGGCATAAAGGTGCAGCCCGGACAGTTCCGCAATGATGGTGGGCATGGCCGCCGACACGATCAGGGCATCCAGGGCCCCCAGAAACAGGGCCAGCAGCACTGCGGTGATGAGCCAGGTTTGATTCACGCCGTTCCCCGGCCGCCGGTCCCGCCGTTCTCCCGGAAAGATTCACTTACTGATTTCATGCCGGTTTCCCGGTCCAGGGTTTTCAGATCGATGGTGAGCCGGTATTCGGCTGACGCCGCATCCCGGGTGACGGCAAATCCCAGTTTCTGCCCCATGGTCAGCATGGGGGCATTGGTGGTCATCACCAGTCCTGTCACCCGGGACAACCCGTATTTTTTTGCGCTGAGCAACGCCTGTTTCAAAAGCGCCATGCCGATACCCTTGCCGTTCCATTCATCCGCCAGCACCACGGCGAATTCTCCGGTTCTGCCGTCCGGTATGAAAATGATCCGTGCCACCCCGATGAGCTTGCGGACGCCTTTTTTGCCGGTAAAGGCGCACAGGGCGATTTCCCGGTCATAGTCGATCTGGCTGAGCTTGACCAGCATGGACCGGGAAATCCGCTTGAGGGGCGAAAAAAACCGCATGAAAATGGTTTCCGGTGACAGATCGTAAAACAGGTCGCTCATCTGCTGGGCATCTCCGGGCCGCACGTGCCGCATGAAGATCCGTTCCTGATCCCGGGTGATGAACACCGTCTCCTGCCCCAAGGGAT
>DATHSR010000113.1:0-4983 GCA_035464035.1 Desulfotignum sp.
GCACGCCGCGGTTGGCGGCGGCATATCCGTCATTGAACACCAGGGCTGCCGGGCCGGACCGGCCCGTGATGGCAGCCACGGACGACAGATTGACCACCACGGCGTCTTCAGATGCAAGGAGCAGCGGGAACACCGCATCAAACACCCAGCGCTTGGCCTTCAGGGTGGTGGCCATCTCCAGGTCCCATTGGGCTTCCACATAGGTCCCGTGCACCACCGGCCATCCCCCCCGTTCGATGTTGTTGATCAGAATGTCCAGTCTGCCGTACCGGTCCCGGATGACCTGTGCCACCTGTGCCACCTGATCCATCTGCCGCAGGTCAGCGGTGACAATGTGATGTTCTGCCCCGGTGGCGGAAAAATCAGCCTCCATCTGACCAAAGGCATCTTTCCAGTCATGCCGGGTCAACACCAGCCTGACGCCCCGATCCGCCAAAGCCAGGCCGATCCCTTTTCCAATGCCTTTTACCGCCCCCAGCACCAGGGCCACCTTGCCTTTCAGTGTCATGGTTTCCTTATTCATCCCCGTTGATGCCGAACAATTGATATCGAACCCATTTCATCCCCAAGACCAGCAGGGTTTCATCACAGGTACTGATTTTTTCCATTGTCGGCCGGTTCACCGTCAGTCCGGTCAGCAGATTCTGCCCGAAAATCCGGTGCCTGAATTCATCCAGGTCGTATAGAGCCAGATAAAACAGGTCTGCCTGGGCACCCGGCAGTCTGCCGGGCAGAATTCGATTTTTCAAACTGATCAGCTCCATGAGGTAGTCATTAAACCGATTGTGACGGTCCACAGCCTGTCCGGCCAGCCACTGCCCCACCGTCTGACCGGTATTCAGTCCCAGACCTTTGCAGTGATCCTCTTCAATAAGGGCATAGTAAACCTGAATCTCACCAGTCTCTCTGGCGCGGACAACGGCCCGGGCCAGGGGATACAGCCGGCAGGACCCCGGCCGGTCCGGATAAACGGAACAGCCGGCATCGGTCACCAGAGGGCAGGCATGACCGGTGGCCGGGTTGGGTTTGAAGGCCACTGTCGGCAGGCCGGATTCCGGCCCAATGCGGCAGACCGTATATGTTTTGAGAAAGTCCCGGGAGCTGAGCTTGAGACTGGTTTTAAGTCGCAGCACATCATAGGGCGTCAGAACCTGATTCAGATCCCGGCAGCAGTCATTGAAGCACACATTCCCGGGGCCGCATGAAAACGGCATGGGATCATCTGTAAAAACCGGCTTCATATCCTGTGTCATGGAAATATTCCTTACGCAGTCACTTTTTAATGTCGATCCAGCCTGTCTACACTACCAGGAATCGGCTGGTTTTTCCAGCAGGTTTTTGCGGGCCGCTGTCCGTCAATATATGGTATCACAAACCGTAAAAATCCTATATATATAGCCATGCCAGGGTGAACCTTAAGTCACTGAAAAATCTGCCGCATCTTTTTTTAAAAGATCTTGACAAAAACCACATGCCAGTGCTATTGCCTTAACATTTGTTTTTCGCCTGTATCGGTTTGACACGCCGCAAGCGTTGCGGTGCAGGCCAGGAAAAATATCAGGCCGTTGGCTGGCCCATGGTCTGAATTTGATATAAATATGATTGTTGCACAACGGTATTGTGCTTTTTTGATTAACTTAACGTATGGAGGTATTCTAAATGCCGACTTTTGTAATTGCAGAAAAATGTGACGGCTGCAAAGGCGGGGATAAAACAGCATGTATGTACATCTGCCCGAATGACCTGATGGTCCTGGACCCCAATGAGATGAAAGCTTACAACCAGGAGCCGGATCAGTGCTGGGAATGTTATTCCTGTGTAAAAATCTGCCCGTCCCAGGCCATTGAAGTCAGAGGCTACAATGACTTTGTTCCCATGGGTGCGTCCGTTGTCCCCATGCTGGGAACCGAAGATGTCATGTGGACCTGTAAGTTCAGAAATGGTGTGGTAAAACGGTTCAAGTTCCCCATCAGGACCACTCCTGAAGGAGAAGCCAATTCCTATGACGATCTGAAGGGAAAAGATCTGAATTCCGGCCTGCTGTCCACACAGGAAGCAGACGGCTATGTATTCCCGACTCCCACAGAGCTGGCATAGATTTCAACCGTTACCAAATCAAAAATTCTGACACTTAATTAGTTTGGAGGTTTATAATGGCATTACCGAACAAACCAGTTGGAGAACTGAGAACCGTTAGAGATCCGAAGATCGATAAAAGAGATGTTGACATCCTGATCATCGGCGGCGGTATGGCTGCATGCGGCACTGCTTTTGAAATCAAGAAATGGGCCGATGACGGCACCAAGATCCTGCTGTGCGACAAAGCTGCTCTGGAAAGATCCGGCGCAGTTGCCCAGGGTCTGTCCGCCATCAATACCTATATCGGTGAAAACAAAATCGAAGACTATGTCCGCATGGTCAGAAATGACCTGATGGGCATCGTCCGTGAAGACCTGATCTATGACCTGGGCCGTCACGTGGACGATTCTGTCCACCTGTTCGAAGAATGGGGTCTGCCTGTCTGGAAGAAAACCGAAGACGGCAAGAACATGGACGGCAAGAAAGGGCTGAAGCTGGGCACCCTGAAAGCCGGCGCCACACCGGTTCGTACCGGCAAATGGCAGATCATGATCAACGGTGAATCCTACAAGAGAATCGTTGCCGAGGCCGGCAAAAAAGCCCTTGGCGAAGAAAACATTCTTGAAAGATGCTTCATCGTCGAACTGCTCAACGACAAGGAAGACCCCACCCGCATCGCCGGTGCGGTCGGCTTTTCCGTGCGGGAGAACATTGTCTACATCATCAACGCCAAAGCCATTGTCGTGGCCTGCGGCGGGGCCGTGAACGTCTACCAGCCCCGGTCCGTGGGTGAAGGCAAAGGCCGTGCATGGTACCCGGTATGGAACGCCGGTTCCACCTACACCATGGCCCTGAGAGCCGGTGCGGAACTGTCCATGATGGAAAACCGGTTCACCCCGGCCCGCTTCAAAGATGGATACGGCCCTGTAGGCGCCTGGTTCCTGCTTTTCAAGGCCCAGACGGTTAACGGACTCGGTGAGAACTATGCTGCCTCTGACGATGCCAAGGCAGAGCTGGCAAAATACGCCCCTTACGGCACCGCAGCCGTGACCCCCACCTGTCTGAGAAACCATCTGATGCTCAAGGAATACAAGGAAGGCCGCGGGCCCATCATCATGAAAACCTCGGATGCCCTGGCAAAACTGGGTGAAACCATGAGCAAGAAAGAGCTCAAGCACCTGGAATCCGAAGCATGGGAAGATTTCCTTGACATGTCCGTGGGCCAGGCCGGTCTGTGGTGCGCCACCAACACCGAGCCTGAGAAAAAAGACTCTGAAGTCATGCCCACCGAACCGTATCTGCTGGGGTCCCACTCCGGCTGCTGCGGCATCTGGTGTTCCGGTCCGGATGAAGACTGGGTGCCGGAGAGCTACAAATGGGGCTACAACAGAATGACCACTGTCCGCGGTCTGTTCACCGCCGGTGACGGCGTTGGCTGCTCCGGCCACAAGTTCTCCTCCGGCTCCCATGCCGAAGGCCGGATCGTTGCCAAATCCATGGTTCAGTACCTGAAGGCCGAAGGCGACAAGGTCACCGGATTCAAGGAAACCGATCAGGAACTGGTGGACTATGTGTACAAACCGGTCAGAAACTACCTGGATCACTGTGCATATACCACGGCCCAGGACATCAACCCCAACTACTGCAAACCGGCCGGCATGGCCCTGCGTCTCATGAAGATGACCAATGAGTACGGCGGCGGTATCGGAACCTACTACATGACCTCCGGCAAAAACCTGGAGATCCTCATGGATCTGTTTGAAATGTTCAGAGAAGACCTGGAGAAGATCGGTGCCGGTGATCTGCATGAACTGATGAGAGCCTGGGAAATCACCCACCGTCTCTACACGGTTCAGGCCCACACCCGCCACATCCAGTTCCGGGAAGAATCACGGTATCCGGGTTTCTACTACAGAGGCGACTTCATGGGTCAGAATGATGACGAGTGGTTCTGCTTCACCAACTCCACCTACAACAAAGAAACCAATGAATGGTCTCTCAAGAAAGTGCCGTACGTTAAGATCATTTCCGACTAGTGCTGACAGCTGATCTGACACGTATGTAAGGTAAGACAATAACCTCCAGGTGCCGATGTTTGGTGCCTGGAGGTTTTTTCAAATTCCAGGATCGTAATTTTTAAAAAATGGTTCCTGTCTCCTTTTTTGATTGCCGGCAAATTGACATTTACAGCCTTGCCGATGACCAAAACAGGAGAGAGGAAAAAAATACTCTACCCTGATTTGGATAGAAAAACCTGGCATTGGCCATGAAAACAAAAGACATTTAAGAAAATAACTCAAATGCACGGAGGGACAGCATGACAACAGATAATTCAGCTCCGGTCAGTGGAAGCATCATGGTGGTTGGCGGAGGGATCAGCGGCCTGACAACCGCCCTGGAAGCTGCCGAAGTGGGATATGAGGTCTTCCTCATTGAAAAGGAAGCATCCCTGGGTGGAAGAGTGTCCCAGCTGAAACACTACTTCCCGAAACTCTGCCCGCCTACCTGCGGACTGGAAATCAACTACCGGAGAATCAAAGACAACAAGCATATCAAGGTGTTCACCCTGTCTGAAATCCAGAATGTGGCAGGCGCCCCCGGGGATTATACGGTGACCGTGAAGACCGCCCCCCGGTATGTCAATGAAAACTGCACCGCCTGCGGTGAATGTGCCGCCGTTTGTGAAACAGAAATATCCAATGAATTCAACTTCGGCATGGACCGCAGAAAAGCGGCCTATCTTCCCCACAACATGGCCTTTCCCATGCGATATGTCATTGATCCCTCCATGGGAACCGACGACAGGGACAAGGTGAAGGCCGCCTGTAAATATGATGCAGTTGACTTTGACATGGAAGAAAAATCCATTGATCTGAAAGTGGGGGCCATCGTATGGAATACCGG
>DATHSR010000114.1:0-3387 GCA_035464035.1 Desulfotignum sp.
ACAAAAACCATCGATGCCCGGGGGCTGTCCTGTCCCCAGCCGGTACTCATGTTTCTGGAAGCGGTAAAATCAGCGGAACATAAAACCTTTACGGTTCTGGTGGATACGGAAGCGTCAAAGGAGAATGTGTCCCGGGCGGCGGAAAGTCAGCATTGCCAGGTCAAGGCAGTCACGGAACAGGGGGATGAATATCACCTGACCATTGTAAAAATTGATTGATGACAGGCGGCTGCGGTGTTCAATTTTTTAAGGAAAAAACGCGCTCAAGATGCGGTGGAGCAAAAAAAAGATCCCTGGATGTCAGACCACGGCATCCTGGTGTTTGAAAACACCAGCGAGGTGATCCAGGCGGAAAAACTGCTCAAATCCAGCGGCTGGGATGTAAGGGTCATGGGACCGCCCCCGGAGATCCAGACCGGGTGCGACCTGGTCATTCTGTTCCCATTGATCGAGCAGCTCAACATCATCCGGCTGCTGGAAAAAGCGTCAAATCCGCCCTTGCAGGTGGTGCCGGTGACCGATCCGCTGCTCAAGCCGGTGAGCCTGTTCCAGGTCAAGGATTTCGGGGAGTACCTCATGGTCCGGGCAGCCAACATGAAGATCACCGTTGAAAAGCAGACCCGGATCATCGTCAATATCTCGGGCGGGGGATGCCCGGATGTGCCCTATCTGGCCAATGAAATGGTGGGCAAAACTTTGTCCTGCGCCCCGGATCCTCTGGATGTGGGGCATACCCTGTGCGGCTATGCCCTGGGCCTGGCCTTCAAGGAGGTGAAAACCCGATGCTTGCCGTAGTCGGTACTGTTCCGGACAAGGAATTCGGCCTGTCTGTGGGTGAGGTGACATGGCGTAACAGCCATCTTGAGCTGAACGGCAAACCCGTTCCGGTGAACCGGGGCACCCCGGCCCTGCTGGGGGCCGCCCTGCAGACCCTGGCGGTGTTTGACAGAAAAGAGGCGGTCTTCGGGTATCTGGCAGGGGATATCGGGATGGGAGACGGCAGCCGGCAGATGTATGAATTTCTGGTGAAATCGGCGGATCTGTCCGGCATCCACACCCTGGTGTTTCATTACCTGCAGCCGGATGCAGACTGGCACAACCGCATCCTGTTCAAAATCCAGGATATGGGGGACCCGCCGATTCTGATTGCAGATGCCGGGTTCATGTATGCCGCCAAAATGAGCGGTTCCGCAGACAGTTATGATCTGTTCACCCCGGATGCCGGTGAACTGGCGTTTCTGGCCGATGAAAACGCGCCGCACCCCTTTTATACCCGGGGCTTTATCCTGCACACGGACAACCCGGTGCCGGCCCTGGTCAGGCGGGCCTATGCCCATGACAATGCAGCCCGGTACCTGCTGGTCAAGGGGGCCACCGATTATGTCATGAACCGGGACGGGGTGCTGTACCAGGTGGATTCCCCCTCCCGGGATGCCATGGAAGCCATCGGCGGCACCGGCGATACCCTGACCGGCATTGCCGCAGCCCTCATCCGCAAAGGCATGGCTATCCCTGAAGCGGCGGTTGCCGCGGCAAAGATCAACCGGAAAGCCGGAGACCTGGCAGCCCCGACCCCGGCCACCCGGATCAGCGAGATCATCTGTCATATCCCTGCAGCTGCGGCTGCGGTGCTGAAACAGATGGCCTGATCCCGCCGCTGGTTTCCGGTGCAAAGGGACCGGTGAACGCCGTAACCCGGCAGCGTGAAAGCCTGGCTTCAGTCGATCAGGACCTGTTCGAGCCGGTCCACCATGAAATCCATCTCCTGGTCGTTGATCACCAGGGGCGGGGAGATGCGGATGGTATGGCCATGGCTGTCATTGACCACCACACCCAGTTTCAGCAGCCTGCGGCAGAAATCCATGGCATTGCCGTTTTTCACCTCGATGCCGATGAACAGGCCCTTGCCCCGGACCTCCTTGACATGGGGTGACCGGTCGGCAATTTCCTGGATGCGCTGTTTGAGGGCTTTCCCTTTTTCAGCGGACTGCTGTGCCAGCTTTTCCTCTTCAAACACCTTGAGGGAGGCGGTGCCGGCCACACAGGCCAGGGGATATCCCCCGAAAGTGGACCCGTCCGATCCCTTGGAAAACACCATGTCCATGAGTTTTGCATTGGTGATGAACACCGACAGGGGCACCAGCCCCCCGGAAAGGGCCTTGCCCAGGATCACGCCGTCGGGCACGATGTTTTCGTGCTCAAAGCAGAATTTTTTGCCGGTCCGGCCCATACCCACCTGGATTTCGTCGGCCATCAGCAAAAGATCGTGATCGTCGCACAATCGGCGCAGCCCGGCCAGAAATCCCCTGGGCGGGATGATCATGCCCCCTTCCCCCTGGAACGGTTCCACCAGAATGCCGCAGGTGTTGGGGGTGATGGCGTTTTCCACTGCCGCGATATTGCCGAATTCCACGGAAACGAATCCCGGGGTCAGCGGACCAAACCCCTCACTGTATTTTTTTTTGCTGGAAAAAGAGATCACGGACATGGTGCGGCCGTGGAAATTGTTATCGAACACGATGATCTCCTGGCTGCCGTCTGCAATGCCTTTTTTTTTGAATCCATAGTACCGCATGGTTTTGATGGCGGTTTCCACCGATTCCACGCCGCCGTTTTTGGGCAGCACCTTGTTGCCGTGGTTTCCGAACCGCGGGGCCATCTGGGGGGCGAATCTTGCCGCTTCTGACAGAAAGATTCCCAAAGGGTCGGTGTAGACCACATTGGACAGCACCGAGGCATAGTTGCCGAGCAGCGCATCCATGACCGCACCGGTGATGGCGGGGTGATGGTGGCCGGGGTTGGCAGCGGAATAGGCGGCCAGGCAGTCCAGGTATCTGTTGCCCTTGTCGTCGGTGAGCCAGCAGCCCTTGGCATGCCGCACCACCACATGGATCCGCTCATAGTGATGGGCACCGAAATCCTGTTCCAGATGAAAGATGGTGTCGTCGCTTTCATTGGAAAATCCGGTGACATAACGATTTTTTCTCATGCTGGTCATGGCCCCTTCTCCTTAATTGTCTTTTTTGATCACACGGTATAATTGTTTTTCTTCGTCTGTCAGGCCCAGGTGTCTGTCCAGGGTTTTTTCCAGAAAACAGTGGTAAAAATCGTGGCGCAGGCTGTCTCTGTTGGCCACCACAAACCACTGGTTCCTTGTCCAGTTTATGGGGGAGCTGTCTTCGTTGCCCTCTTCAAATATGCCCACCAGCGCTTCACTTTTGTCGGTGATGATGTCAAAGGACCGGCCCCCGATGGTCTGGATGAGATTGTCATGGCCCGGGTGGGTGACCTGGACAAAAAACCGTCTGGGAATTTCTCCCATGGCGATGTAGCGGATGGCCACCCCTTTTTTTTCCGCCTGGATCAGATCACCGGCCAGGCGCTGGT
>DATHSR010000115.1:0-2869 GCA_035464035.1 Desulfotignum sp.
GTGGTGGACATCTCCGCTTTGAAGCATAGGCCCCACATCATGACGATGCCCAGAATCCACCAGATGATCTGCCAGGTCCACAGGGGCGGAAATCCGGCAAAGGAGACGGCGTTGTTGCCGATGAGTACCCCGGGCCCTAAGGCCATGATATACCAGACCGGCACGGCGATCTTCATGTACCCGCGCCAGCGTTTGCCTTTTTCAGACGGGCCGTCCACAGAGTTGAGCCATGTTCTGATCTCTTTCTGCCGGGCAATGGTCTCCTCGCTGTCCTTGATGCCTAAACCCCGGCATAGATAGGCCACGGCCAGGCCCACGAAAATCCCCCACCCGGCGGTGTGGATGGACAGGGGGTAGCGCCACACATAATAGGTGAGGAAGCAGGCGATGATAGCGCAGATCAGTCCCAGGACCACGCCGATGCTGGGAAATCTGAATCCCCAGTGGACCCCTAACAGGCACAGGTACATGATGGTACCGAATGCCGTGGCAAACCCGCCGATCATGACGATGGCATCGGTTGAGGTCAAGGACACCACCACCGCGGCCACTGCCAGGATGGTGGCAAAGATCCGGTTGGTCCAGATCTGTTCGGAGTGGGACCCGCCCTGTTTTCTGACATACCGCCACCATACGTCCCGCTGGATGATGGTGCCGCCGGTGCCGATATAGGGGGCGGCCGTGGAATGGATGGCGGCGATGGCGCCCATGAACACCAGGCCCAGGAGCGGACCGGGCAGGAACTTGGTCATGAGCATGGGCACCACATCACCGTCCACCTGGGGGGCCAGTTCTCCGACCGCCATCAGGATCCGGGCGCCCATGCCCTGGAACGCGGTGAAAAAGAACAGGGCAAATCCCACCACAAAGGTGGACATGAACACCTGCTGCCAGGCCAGGGGCTTGGGAGAGGCGATGCCGAAGTTCCACAGAATAAAGGCCGGGGAGGACTGGATCCCCATGAGGGCGAACATGTAGGTGAGGATCATCACCGCAGTCCACCCGCCGGTACCCAGGCCGAAGTGAATGAAGCCGGGCACCTGCATGTATTTGTCTTCAATGAGGCTCATAGAGGACACAAACCCGGACCATCCCCCGAACACGGGGTTGGTGATGGTCATAAATCCCAGCAGGATGATGCCGCCCACCAGCAGGCAGAACTGAAGTACCCCCACCCAGGTGGCGGCCTTGAGCCCGCCGGTGACCACATAGAACCAAACGATAAAGGCCATGAAAATCAGACCGATGGTCTCGGGCACGCCCGCGGCCCAGTAGAACAGCTTGGCTGCGGCAATGAGCTGGAGGCCTGAATAGAAAATGGAATAGAGAAATGCTGCCAGCACCGTCAGCCACCGGACCGCTTCATTGTTGTAGTAATAGGCAAACATGTCCCCGGGGGTGATGAACCCGTAGCGCTTGCCCATCAGCCAGTTGCGCTTGGCAAAGAACGCCCCGGTGATGGGGATGGTGAGCACGTAAAAAGAGGCAAATGCATATGCCAGGCCGGCGGCCCAGATCAGGCCCGGATGGCCGATAAATGTCCACCCGGAAAACGAGGCGGCCGTTGCCGCCATCAAAAACGCAATGAACGGAATGGAACGTCCTGCCACTGCATAGCCGGAGGCTTTTGTTTCAGTGAAAAATCCTTTCAGGCCCCACCAGAAGCAGTAGATGATGTATAATCCAAGAAAAATCCATACCCATATTTTTGGATCCATAATTTGTTTCCTCCTGTTGTCTCATTATTGAGAATTGATCGGATCATGGACGGTTTGCATGAATCATGGGGGAATCATCAGGGCATGCATATCACCTCCTTCCCGTTTGTATGGATACCAATATGTTTTTGTTTCATGCCTGTTTTCCATATCCGATCTTTCCCAAAGAAGCAGCGATTTCATCCAGGATGGTGTCGTCATCAATGGTGGCGGGCACCTTGTAGTCTTTTTTGTCGGCAATGGCCCGCATGGTGCCCCGCAGGATCTTGCCGGACCGGGTCTTGGGCAGGCGCTGCACCACTACGGCTTTCTTGAAGGCGGCCACCGGGCCGATGGTGTCTCTGACCCGCTGGACCACCTCTGTGATGATCTCATCCGGGTCCCGGTCCACCCCGGCGTTGAGTACCACCAGTCCTAAAGGCACCTGGCCCTTGAGGCTGTCTTCCACCCCCATGACCGCGCATTCGGCCACATCCGGGTGCCCGGCGATCACCTCTTCCATGGCCCCGGTGGACAGGCGGTGGCCGGCCACGTTGATGATGTCGTCGGTCCTGGCCATGACAAACACATACCCATCCTCGTCGATATATCCGGCATCCGCGGTTTCATAGTATCCGTCAAACCGGGACAGGTAGGCGGAAATATACCGGTCATCGTTCTGCCACAACGTGGGCAGGGTCCCCGGAGGCAGGGGCAGCCTTGCCACAATGGCTCCAATCTCTCCCGGTCCCACCACCTGTCCTGTTTCATTGAGCACCGCCAGGTCCCAGCCCGGGGCCGCCTTGGTGGGGGAACCGGGTTTGACGGTGAACTGGTGCAGTCCCATGCAGTTGGCGGCAATAGCCCACCCGGTTTCGGTCTGCCACCAGTGGTCGATCACCGGGATGTTGAGGCTGTTTTCCGCCCATGACAGGGTGTCGGGATCGGTTCTTTCCCCGGCCAGAAACAGGTATTTGAAATGGGACAGATCAAAATCGCTCATCATCCTTGCCCCGGGATCCTGCTGTTTGATGGCCCGGAATGCGGTGGGGGCCGTGAACATGGTTTTGACCTTGTGCTGGGAGATGACCCGCCAGAAGGCGGAGGCATCCGGGGTTCCCACGGGCTTGCCTTCGTACAGGATGGTGGTGCAGCCCTTGAACAGCGGGGCA
>DATHSR010000116.1:0-10545 GCA_035464035.1 Desulfotignum sp.
CGGCGCCGCCGAGTGGCTGGCCATCAACTGGCTCGGATTTTTCGCAGAAGCCCACTGGTTCGTGTTTGTCATGGCCATCGCCTTTTTTGTCATGCTCATGACCAACTTTATCATGAACGTGGCCGCCATTGCCATTTCCGTGCCCGTGGCCCTGGTGGTTGCGCCCTACCTGGGGGTTGCCGCCGAAGTCATCGTGTTCGCGGCCCTGGTCACCGCCGGCATGCCGTTCCTGCTGCTGGTGGGCGCGGCCCCCAATGCCATTGCCTACAACTCCGGGCAGTTCACCTCCGGGGAGTTTTTCGGCTACGGCATTCCGGCCAGCATTCTGCTCATGGCCATGGTGGCCCTGTCCGTGCTGCTGATCTGGCCCCTGCTGGGCATGCCTGTTCTTTTAGGCTGACGCACGCCTTCATTTGAAACGCACCGGATTTTAAGGAAAACCCGGTGCGTTCGGCAGAAATGCAGTTGCCGGCCCGGCGGAGATCGATACTGCCGATATGATACCGGGTGATGCCAACAGGAAAAAGCCGAATGAAGATCATCATTGTAGGGGCCGGAGAGGTGGGATACAACATCGCCTCCCGTCTGGCATCGGAAAACAAGCAGGTGGTGGTCATTGAAAAGAACCCGGACATGGCCCGGGTTCTTTTTGAAGACCTGGACGTTCAGGTGATAGCAGGGTCGGGCAGCAGCCCGACCACCCTGACCCAGGCCGGCATCCAGGACACCGACATCCTGCTGGCAGTCACCGACAGTGACGAGATCAACCTCACCGCCTGCCTGGTCACCAACCTGCTGTCTCCGTCCACCAAAAAGCTGGCCCGAATCCGGAATACCGATTTTGAGGCCTATCACGACATATTCAAGAACCAGATCCCCTATATTGATACCATCATCAACCCGGAGATCGAGGTGGTCAAAACCATCCGCAGGCTGGTGGATATCCCCCAGGCCCTGGATACCGGCGAGTTTGCCGATGGCAAAGTCCGTTATACCGGCATCCGCATCCATGCCGCCTCGGTCATGGCCGGGGTCTGCCTGAAGGACTTTCCGGAACGGTTCGGGAAAGACCGGCCCCTGATCGCCGCCATTATCAGGAAAGACGAAGTGATCGTACCCCGGGGAGATGACACTATTTTCCCCGGAGACCTGGTCTATTTTGTCAGCCACTCAGACCAGCTCACAGAGACCCTGAAAATTTTCGGTATTCAGATCAAACCCATTCAAAGTGCACTCATCGTCGGCGGCGGCCGCATTGGTGCAAGGCTGGCCTGCCAGATGGAAAAAGAAGGGATCAAGACCCGGCTGATCGAGGCCAGTAAGGCCCGGTGCCTGGAACTGGCCGAACAGATGGACAAAACTGTGGTGCTCCATGGTGACGGCTCGGACCAGAAGCTGTTTTTAGAAGAAAACCTCAACCAGATCGATGCGGTGATATCGGTGACCGATGACGATGAAACCAATGTGCTGGTCTCGCTGCTGGCCAAGAACCTGGGGGTGGAAAACACGGTGACCCGCATCGGCAAATCCGGATACTATCCTTTCCTTGCCACCATCGGCATTGAAAAAGTGGTCAGCCCCCGGCTGTCCGCCGTCAGTGCCATTCTCCAGAACGTCCGGCAGGGAAAGGTGCTGTCCGATATTTCCATCTTCGGGGAACGCGGAGAGTTTATCCAGGCCGTGGCCCTGGAAACTTCGGACATCACCAACCGGCCCCTCAAAGATATCGATGTGCCCAAAGGGGCCCTGCTGGTGTGCATCCTCCGGAACGGCAACATCATCATTCCCACCGGAGACAGTGTGGTGACCCCCGGCGATCAGATCATCGTGTTTGCCGTCAAGCAGGCGATCAAAAAAATGGAAAAACTGCTGACCGTGAAACTGGAATTCTTCTAAATGCGGTGGCGGTATATTTCAGGGATTGTCAGTATTTTCCTGCTGGTGCTGGCCCTTGTCATGGCTATCCCCCTGCTGGTGAGTCTCTATTTTGGAGACGGTGCCCATGTTTCGCTGGTGTGGTCCATGATCATCACCGCGGCAGCCGGTCTGGTGCTCAAACTGCTGTCCCGGCATATGGATGAAGATGCGCGGTTCATCAACCAGAAAGAAGGCATGGCCGTGGTGGCCTTAACCTGGACAGCCATCGGGCTGTTCGGTGCCCTGCCCTTTTATTTTTCACCGGATTTTTCTTCTGTGACCGATGCGGTGTTTGAATCCATTTCCGGATTCACCACCACCGGTTCTTCGATCATGACCGATATCGAAGCCGCCGCTCCCAGCCTGCTGTTCTGGCGCAGCCTGATCCAGTGGCTGGGGGGCATGGGCATCATCGTGCTGTCTCTGGCCATTCTGCCGTTTTTAGGGGTGGGCGGGATTCAGCTGTACAAGGCGGAGGTGCCCAGTCCGGTGCCGGACAAGCTGGCCCCGCGTCTGAGTGATTCCGCAAAAATCCTGTGGATGGTCTATGCCGGCCTGACCGTGCTGCTGGGAGTGCTTCTGACCATCGGAGGCATGCCGGTGTTTGAATCGGCCTGCCATGCCCTGACCACCCTGCCCACCGGCGGATTTTCCCCTAAAAACGCATCCATTGCCCACTATGACAGCGCCTTTATCCATTATGTGATTGTGGTGTTCATGGTCCTGGCCGGCATCAACTTTTCCCTGCATTTCCAGATGCTGCGGGGCAAACCCCTGGCATTTTTCAAAGACACGGAGTGCAAGGTCTTTTTAGGGTTTGCCTTGCTGTTCACCCTGGTCATCACCTTCGATATCCTAGGCACCGTATATGACTCGTTTGCCGCCGCGTTTCAGTCTGCATCGTTTCAGGCGGTTGCCATTCTCACCACCACCGGCTATGCCACAGCCGATTATGAACGGTTTCCCGGCCTCAGCCAGGTGATTCTGTTTGCCTGCATGTTCATGGGCGGCTGTGCCGGGTCCACAGGGGGCGGCATGAAAATCGCCCGGCTGATCATTTGTGTCAAGTACGCCTACAGAGAGCTGTTCCGGCTGATCCACCCCAGAAACATCCGGCATGTCAAGCTGAACGACCGGGTGGTGTCCGAAGATGTGCTCCGGTCCATCATGGGATTTCTGGCGCTTTATATATTGCTGTTTGTCGGGGCCAGCGGAGCTCTGGCTGCCATGGGCCTGGACCTGGTCACCGCTCTGGGCGCGGTGGCGTCCTGTCTGGGTAACATCGGGCCGGGATTCGGCACCGTGGGGCCTACGGAAAATTTTGCCCATCTGCCGGCTGCGGCCAAATGGGTTCTCGCCTGGTGCATGCTGCTGGGAAGACTGGAAATCTACACCGTCATTATCCTGGTGGTGCCGGAGTTCTGGAAATAGGGGCCGCAATATTCTGGGCATTTTCAAACTGCTGATAAAAGATATCAGAAACAAGGTTGCTGATCAGGAGAAAATCAAATGATTCACGTCATCGCATCCATACAGGTGAAAGAAGGAAACCTGGCCCGGTTTGTTGACATCTTCACATCCAACATGCCGGCGGTGCTCGCGGAAAAGGGGTGCCTGGAATATGCGCCCACCGTGGACATCCCCACCGGCCTGCCGCCCCAGGATATGAACAAAAACAGGGTGACGGTCATTGAGAAATGGCACAGTCTGGCGGATCTGACGGCCCACCTGTCCGCACCCCATATGCTCGACTACAGGGAAAAGACAAAGACCCTGGTTGAAAACATCTCCATCAGGATTCTGGCGCAGGTGCAACCGGGGGAGATCAGACAGGATTGATGGCCGGGTGGACCGACAATGCGTGCACAAACTGCCGGGTATGTGTGTTCATGCGGTCTTTGAACAACCGGGCCACCCGTTGCATCACGGCGTATCCCACGGTGTGATCAAGGGCAAACAGCTGTTGCATCAGGTCTGCGGACAGAACGACCACATCACAGGTGTCGGTGCACACCGCAGTGAAGGTGGCTGGAAATTTTCCCAGCAGCGCGGAAACCCCGAGGCTGCGGCCCGGGGTGATCTCGTCCAGGGTCAGCCCCTGACCGGTATCGGAACTGGCATTGATGCTGATACTTCCTGATACCAGCATATACACCAGATGCTGTTCCTGGTTCTGCCGGATCAGGATGGTATCGGGTTTGAACACCGCCTGCCGGGCATGGGGACCGATTTTTTCCAGGATGTCGTCCGGCAGGTCCGCCAGAAACTGTATCTTTTTCAACAGATCAATGGGTACCATGTCAATTCCTCTGTGATTGGGCGTCAGGACGCTTCAATAGGACGGCGTGAGTTTTTCAATGTCATGGATGCAATCTTTCATCTCCGGATGCAGGGCCAGGGTTTTCATGATCATCCTTGCCCGGCTGTCCATGGTTTTCTTGTACTGCCTTGCCACACCGGCCATCATGTAGAACGCCAGTTCATGGTTTTCTTCAAACAGAGCCTGCATCCGGGAACCGGACAGGGTGATGGTTTCGCAGGGTTCCTGGCACACCGCAGTGTAGGCGGCCGGGCCGCTGGAAATCAATGCCGAAGACCCGAAGGTGCGGCCGGACTGAATGTTTTCCAGAATCACGTCCACATCCGGATTCAGGGACACGGTCAACGCCACCTGACCCATGATGAGCATGTAAAAGGTATCCACAGCCTCCCCTGTCTTGAACAGGCAGGTGCCGGTGCTGAATATGGACAGCTGGGCCTGTTTGCCGATGAGAGCCAGCAGATGATCCGGCATCGGTTCCAGCATGGAAATCTGTTTTAAGTCCTGAATTTTTACCATGGGTATTCCTCCGGCCTGCGCCGGTTTTTAAGTTAACACATAAATCAGAATGACAAATGACACTGCCGCGGCCGCACCAATGCCGATGGGAAGGGTACTGTGGACCACATCCTGGTAAAGCCGCTGCTTTTTCAAGGCCAGGTGACGGTCCCGATACCCCTGGATCAGCCACAGGTTGACGGAAAAAAACAGGATCAGGTGTACGGTGATCTGGCAAAAAAATGTGCCGAATCCCCGGACCACAGTGATCAGGATATTTTCCGCTTTCCGGTTTAGTGTGTTCAGGCCCCTGTCCAAAAGCCGGTAGGCAGCGCTTCCCAGCTTCCGGTATGTCCAGTCCACATCCAGGTTGATGGATTTGATTTCCGGCGGATAATATCCCGACAAAATCAGCAGGGCAAAGGCCAGGGCACCGAACATCAGCAGCTGCAGCTGGCCGACCACGTGGGATCCGGTGTAGGGAATGTAATCCACGGTAAAGGGCAGCAGGTTATAAAGCGGCTGGGGGAACACACCGATGAAGATGCAGGCGAAAGCGGCCAGCCCCATGGCCAGCAGCATGTTCCAGGAGGGATCCTTGGCCCGGATGCCGGAATCATGACCGAAAAAGGTAAAAAACGGCACCTTGATCCCGGCATGGTGGAATACGCCGGCAGAGGCGAACTGAAGGACCAGATACACCAGCACCAGGTTTTCATTCACCGTGGCGGTCACCACCATGGATTTGGACACAAACCCGGAAAACAGCGGAAACGCGGAAATGGAAGCCGCTCCCACCATGCAGAACAGGCAGGTCAAGGGCATGGTCTTGTACAGCCCGCCGATCTCGGTGCATTTGATTTTCCCGGTCATCTGGAGCACAGACCCGGCGGCCATAAACAAAAGCCCCTTGTAAAGAATATGGCAGAAGGCATGGGCCACGGCCCCGTTCAACGCCAGCTGGGACCCGATGCCGGTGCCCACCAGCATGAACCCGATCTGGTTCAGCAGACTGTAGGCCAAAACCCGCCGGATATCGTTTTCCAGCACCGCATAAAAGATGGGGACAAACACCATGAACGCCCCGATCCAGATGAGGATCTCTGTGCCGGGAAAAGTCCGGATCAACAAGTACACCGCGGATTTGGTGGTAAAGGCACTCAAAAACACCGTGCTGGTGGGTGTGCCCATTGGATAGGCATCCGGCAGCCAGGCATGCAGCGGGATGGCGGCCGCGTTCAGGGCAATGCCGATGAAAATCAGCCAGGATCCGGGACCGGAAAGCCCGATGTAGTCAAAGGCGGTGGTACCGGTCTCCTGGATGTACAGCACGATGCCGGCCAGAAGAAACAGCCCCCCCACCAGGTGCACCAGGATATACCGGAGTCCGGCCTTCCTTGCGCCATCGGTTCGGGAAGCAAGGATCAGAAAAGTGGAGCTTACGGCCATGATTTCCCAGAACAGGTACAGGGTTAAAAAATCTCCGGCAAATACCACGCCTAAGGTGGCGCCGGCATAGACGATGGCGGACACGTGCTGCAGGTCGTCTTTGACCTTGAGGGCAAACAGAATGCCCAAAAATGCCATCAGGGTAAAGATGTACCCGAATATCAGGGACAGTTTGTCGATCCGTCCCATGACCAGGGTATAGCCCCAGAATTCCCGGGTCCAGATCACCCCCGTGGGAGCGTTCATGATCACCATCAACGACACCACCGGAATAAGCAGCATATACCCTGCCTTGGTCTTTCCTTGCAGAAACGGAATCAACGCTGCACAGGCTATGAATATCAGGGCCGGAGGGATCAGATTACCGGTCATAGTAATCCTCTTTTTTCATGACAATCCGTCTGAGAATTTTGGCGATAAAAATGAGCAGTACACAGGAAAAAAATCCGTAAACTGCGGAGAATCCTTTCATCTGTTCAAAATAAAACGCCGGGTGCGGATGAATGAAAAACTCGGCGACCAGCAGCACCGCCAGGGAGCAGTAAAAGCAGATCAGCAGTATCTTGACGTTCCTGGGTTTATCAAACAGGGTCAGTTCTTTTTTCATCACAGTTCCTTATATATCCAATGAATCAGAAGATCCCGGGCAGATACGGACAAAACCGCTGCCCTGATCGGTCAATGTCCCCCGCCGCCTGAAAAAAAGGCAGCCGCCAGGTAGATAACCGACACCAGCACCGCGACATAAAAAGCGGTTTTATATCCCGGCACCGGATCATGACCCAGCATTTCCCAGTCATCTTTGGCAGGGTCGGTATGGATTTTTTTCTCTGTCATAAATCTATCCTTTATGCAGGATGGGTTACAGGTTCAGCCCCAGGGTGATCAGGTCCACAAACATCCGGGGAAAGAAAAACAGGGCAATGGAAACCAGGGCCGTGATGACCAGGGGCACCACCAGGCACAGATTGGCCTCCTGGATTTTCACCGGCACATCCGGAGTATCGTCAGGGTTCTGGCTGAAAAACGCCTGGTACACAATGGGCAGAAAATAAAACGCATTCAGGAATGAAGAGACCAGCAGCACCACCATGAAAAAGGTCTGGCCGGCCTCCAGGGTGCCCAGAATCAGGTTCCACTTGCTGTAGAACCCGCCGGTGGGGGGCAGTCCGATGACGCCCAAAGACCCGATGAAAAACGCGGCAAAGGTCACCGGCATCTTCCTGCCAAGCCCCCGCATCTGGGAGATATATTTTTTGCCGGTGGCCACAAAAATGGCGCCGGCACAGAAAAACAGCGTGATTTTGGCAAATGCGTGCATGAGAATATGGATCACCCCGCCCAGCTGGCCCAAAGGAGACAGCAGGGCCACACCGAAAACGATATAGGACAGTTGACTGATGGTGGAAAAGGCCAGCCGGCGCTTGAGTTCATCCTGGGACAGGGCGATGCAGGAACTGACGACAATGGTGATCGATGCAATGACCATGACCAGGGTTCCCAGGTTGAAATCGCCCAGCAGGTCCACCCCGAAAATTCCGGTGATGACCCTGACAATGGAGAACACCCCCACCTTGACCACGGCCACGGCATGCAAAAGCGCACTCACCGGGGTCGGCGCCACCATGGCCGCCGGCAGCCAGGAATGGAACGGCATGATACCGGCCTTGGCAAACCCGAACACAAACATGAGCAGCAGCACGGCGGCGGCCGGCTTGGACAGCTGGCCCGCAAAAATCCCGGCCGTGGAAAATTCAAGCGTGCCGGTGACATGAAAGCAATAGATCATGGCCGGCAGCACCAGACCGATGGAGGTGCCCAGGATGAACACCAGATACCGCCGGGCGGAAATTTTAGATTTTGCATCTTCATGGTGGGCCACCAGGGGATAGGTAGCCAGAGACAGTAGTTCATAAAACAGATACAACGTGAGCAGATTGGCGGAAAATGCAGCCCCCAGGGTGGCGGAGATGGCCAGAGCGAAAAAAGAGACAAACCGGGTCTGACCGTGCTCCTTCAACCCCCGCATATACCCGATGGAATACAGGGAGGTGACAATGTACAAACTGGATGCCACCAGAGCGAACAGCATGCCCAGGCCGTCCACCTGAAAGGCGATGTCCGCCCCGGGAACCACCGGAAAAAGGGTGAATACAATCCGGCTTCCGGACAAGACTGCCGGCACCATGGATGCCACCAGAAAAAACATGACAAACCCGGCAACAAATATCCAGGTTTCCCTGACATTGGGTTTCTGTGATGACGACACCAGAACGGGAATCACCAGCAGGGGCACCAGGACAGCCAGCAGCGGTTTGATTGAGATAAGGATTTCCATGGATTGTTCAGCCTTTTTGTAAGAACAGCGTCAGGTGGCTGCAACGGTTGTAAAGTAAATAGTTGCGCATTGTCGTGGACCTCAGTTTAAAAACGGCACAATCAGGGTGTCAACAATGGTGCCGGCATACAGCCCGGCCGCAATGATCGCCACGCTCACCAGCCCCAGGGCCGCCAGCATGGATACCGGTGCCTCCGCCATGACGGCGGTGTGCCGGTCCGAATGGGGGTCCGTGGCCGACTGGCGGTCTGCCGCCGGGGCATGATGATCCCGGGTGCCGGCCATGGGTTCGAAAAAACAGATCTCAAACACCTTGAAAAACAGCACCGCACTCACCAGGCTGGAAATGATCAGGGCCGCGGCAAAATGATAGGCCCCGGCCTCAAACGCTCCCAGCACCAGGTACCATTTGCTGAAAAATCCACAGGTGGGCGGCACCCCGATAATGCTCAACCCGGCCAGAACAAATCCGGCCATGGTCCAGGGCATGGCGGCAAACAGCCCTTTGAGGTCTTCAAAGGAGACGTGCTGTCGCATATAGATGATATTGCCCACCGCCAGAAACAGGGCAAAGGTCATCAACGCATCATTGAGGATGTGAAGAATGGCCCCGGTCATGCCCAGGGAATTGCCCAGCCAGGCGCCGCCCACCATGTATCCAATTTCACACACAATGATGTAGGCCAGCATTTTTTTCAGATCCGTCTGAAACAGGGCCATGAACGCACCGGCAAGAATGGCGATGACCGCCAGCCACACCACGGCCTCTGCCAGGTGCAGGCTTTCAAAAATGTAGTCCAGCCCGAACACCGTGACCATGAGTCTGACCATGACATAGACCATGACCTTGGTCATCAGCGGTGCCACCACCCTGGCAAACCCCACCGGCGCGAATGAATAGGCATTGGGCAGCCACACATGCAAAGGAAACAGGGCCATCTTGATCCATATCCCCAGAATGCAGAGGATGAAGGCGGTCAGCACCGCGTTCGATCCCTGGATCCCCGTAAGAATGGCCGCCACATCCGCCATGTTCAACGACCCGGTGGTGATGTACAGATACCCCACCCCCAGCAGATAAAACGAGGCCCCGATGACACCGATAAAGATGTAGTTCAGTGCGGCCAGAGGTCCTCTGTCCTTGTCCCCCAAAGCGATCAGGGTATAGGAGGTCAGTGAGGTGATCTCGATGAGCACATACAGGTTGAACAGATCTCCGGTGGCCGTGACCCCTAAGAGCCCCACCACAAACAGCAGGTACATCACATAAAAAGACGGTGCCCGGTCGGGAATTTCCTGTTCCACGTTTCTGACGCTGGCCACCAGGTTCAAAAATGCGATGGCGGATATCAGCACCAGGACCATGGCATTGAGTTGATCGATTCTCAGCTCAATGCCCATGGGCGGCGCCCATCCGGCCATGCGGTACTGCACAGGTCCGGCTGCCATCACATCCCCCAGCACGCAGACAGCGGCCGTACAGGAGACCCCCATGGCTGCCAGAGCGATGAAATAGGAGAGCGGTTTTTGTATCCAGGCGGCCAGGCCGGCGAAAAAAGCCCCCAGCAGCGGGGCCAGAACAAGTATTGCAGGCAGGTTATTCATGGATTATTTTTCCGATAAGCGCATGCGCAGTTCATCTTCTTCCAGGGTCTGGTACCGCTGGTAAACCCTTACACACAGAGCCATGGCCACACCAAAAGTGGCCACCGACACCACAATGGCGGTGAGCATGAGCACATGGGGCAGCGGATTGATGTAATCTGCGGCATGGATCACGGCCTCATGGGCTGAATGTCCCCCGTGACCCCCCTGGATAATGGGCAGGGTCGCCCCGTGCTTGTATCCGATGGACACGTAAAACAAGATTATGGCGGTCTGAAAAATATTCATGCCCACCAGCTTTTTCATCAGATTGTTTTTGGCGATCATGGCATACAGCCCGATCATCATGAGAACGATATACAGCCAGAAATTGTATTTGGCCACGATCAGCCCCAGAAATTCATTCATGACCGCCCCT
>DATHSR010000117.1:0-17825 GCA_035464035.1 Desulfotignum sp.
CGGCGGGGTTTGCATCCTCGGGCAGCATCACCCGGGAGATGATGACGCTGGAATCCTGAATGCATTTTGGATCGGTCATTGTAATTATTCTCCTGCAGAAGGTTGTCGGTAAAAAAAAAGGGCTGTGATGCCGGATAGTGCCCTTTACTGTTGAACCGGTTTTCAAAGGGATTATACCAAATGGCCGGGAATCGTTACAGATGATTCTGATGCCGGAGCATCCGGACAGGGCCGTGCTGAAAAATTTCTTGACATTCTGAACCCTGTTCACTATCTTATGAAGATTAATGTTTTGTTTAGAAAATATCTTTATAAAAAATATATATAAAAAAATTTTTTATAGGTGTTAGAATTAATCATGCAGAAAAAAGGATGTGACTATGTGCGGGATTGCAGGATGTTTTGGGGTCAAGGATGAAAAAACCATTAACCGGATGCTGGATGCGCTGACGCACCGGGGTCCTGATGACAGAGGGGTTCACAGTGGCGGCAACTTTACGGTGGGGCATACCCGCCTGTCCATTGTGGATGTCGCCTCCGGACATCAGCCCATTCTGACAGCCGACGGAAAAAAAGGGATTATCGCCAACGGGGAGATATACAACTTCAAAGCGCTCCGGGACAAGCTGACCGCCAGATATGAATTCAAAACCCTCTCGGACACTGAGACCATCCTTCACCTGTATCGGGAATACGGCCCGTCCTGCGTTGAAAAACTGGACGGCATGTTTGCCTTTGCCCTGTTTGATGAAGACAGTTTTCTGCTGGCCCGGGACCCTGTGGGAATCAAGCCGCTGTATTACGGGTATATTGATGACAACCTGTACTTTACATCCGAACTGGGGGCCATGAGCCTTGCCGGTGTAGAAGAGGTTCATGAATTTCCCGCCGGATATTACTATACCCCGTCAGAAGGCTTTGTTCAGTACTACAAGGTGCCGCCGGTAAAGGATCACGTGATGACCCAAAAAGAGTCCACTGCCCGGGCCATACGGGAAACATTCATCAAGTGTGTGAAAAAACGGCTGCTGGCCGACCCGGAAATCCCGGTGGGTTCTTTTTGCAGCGGCGGCCTGGACAGCAGCCTGGTGGCGGCCATAGCAGCCGATGAAATTCCCCATCTGCACACCTATGTGGTGGGCATGAAGGACCAGGACGGAAACCTCAGCGACGATATCAAGGCGGCCCGGATCGCATCCAAACATATCGGTTCCACCCATCATGAATATCTTTTCACAGAAGAGGATTATTATGAGGCATTGCCGGTGGTCATCAACAAGCTGGAAACCTATGACCCGTCTCTGGTAAGGTGTGCCGTGCCCTGTTATTTCACCTGCAAGGCTGCGGCCGAACACTGCACCGTGGTGCTCACCGGTGAAGGGGCGGACGAGGTGTTCACCGGGTATCACTATATGAAGCACTTTCCGTTTGACAAACTCAATCTCGAAGCCCGGCGGTGCATTCAAAACCTGCACAACATCAACCTGCAGCGGGCCGACCGCATGGGCATGCTGTTCAGCCTGGAGCTGCGGGTGCCGTTTCTGGATGTGGAAATGATCAAGCTGGGGATGCAGATACCGCCGGAGCTCAAAATACGGGAGCACAATGGGGCCAAAATAGAAAAATGGATTCTCCGGGAAGCGTTTCAGGATACCGGATACCTGCCGGACGAGATCTTATGGCGGTACAAGGTGCAGTATACCCAGGGGGCCGGTTGCGAAGATCTTGGAGAACGGCTGGCCAACCAGATGAGCGATGAAGAGTTTGAAGAGATCAAGGCAAGGCATCCCAAGGCGGTCCTCAACAGCAAGGAGGCTGCCTATTATTTCAAGATTTTCAGGCAGTATCACCCCCAGGATTCCATTCTCAACTCCATCGGCATCTGGACGGGATTTGATTTTGCCGAGGAAAGGGAAAAGGTCCACGGCACGGTGGACGGCGACCTGAAACACAACTGGGCGGAAACCGAAGCAACGGTATAAATTTAACCGTTCCTCCGGGCATCCCTGGGTGGTCCGTCTCATCCCAGGTGATGCCCTGCCGTTTCTCATTGTTTCATCGGTTCTTCAAAGTATCAGGCACTCCGATGCCAGGGCTGCCACGGTGTCCACTTTCATGCCCAGCTCAAAATGGGTGGACAGCTCTCCGAGCTGCCGGTGGCAGGACAGGCAGGCGGTGGCCAGGTGCTTGAGGCCGGTGGCCCGCATCTGGTCTGCCTTGGGTTTGCCGGTGATCATGCGTTTTTTCGTGGAAGAGGAATCCTGGAGAATCCCGCCCCCGCCGCCGCAGCACACCCCGTCCTCCCGGTTGGGGACCAGTTCTCTGACGCCGTGGCAGCACAGGGCCAGCAGCTGCCGGGGGGCCTCATATCCGCCGGATTTTCTGGCCACATTGCACGGGTCATGATAGGCGATCTCATAGGGGTGGACATCCGGGTCAAACTTGAGAATCCCTTTTTGCGCATAGGCAAGGCACAGTTCCGGGATGCTGACCACGTTGAATTTGGGCTCTCTGCCCAGCAGCTGTGCCGCCTTGCACTTGAGCACATGGTAGCCGTGGCCGCATTCACTTAAAACCAGGGTCTCGATGCCCAGCGCTTCAGCCGGTTCCACCACCATCCGGACCATCTCTTTGGCCACATCCTCTTTTCCCACAAAATATCCCCAGTTGGTGACATCGGTGTGGTGCGAGGACAGGGTCCAGGTTTCGCCCATGGCGTAAAACAGTCTGGCCATGGCGGTCAGATGCATCAGGTTGATGCCCAGCTCCCGGGGGTTGGGCAGGTAAAGAAATCTGCATCCGGGCTGATCATGGGGAATCCGGGCTTCGGGATCTTCCATTTCATCGGCAAACTCTTCGGACATCCATTCCACGGTTTCCACGAACTCTTCGGTGGTCAACCCGTTGACATCCCCCAGTTCCAGACGGGTTTTGATGCCTTTTCTGATATCTCCGGGAATCTGGCCGTCCGCCGCAGCCAGCCCCCGGGCCCGGGTGACCACCAGATCCATGGTGATGCCCATGGGGCACGCCTGGGTACAGCGGTTGCAGATCAGGCAGTCCCAGAGCATATGGCTGTCCACCAGGGCCTGTTCCAGACCCAGGGCCGCCATGCGCACGATCTGCCGGGGCAAGGGGCCGCCCGGGCCGTCAAACCAGGTGCACCGGGAGTTGCAGATCCCGCAGGTCAGGCATTCATCAATATTGTCTCCCCGGGTCAGCCGGTTGAGCAGCCGGCCCAGTTCCGTATTTTTATCAAGGGGTGCGGTTTCCATCATCCATATCCTTATGACATGCCGGCATCCAAAAGGATGCGGGCGAATCTCTGTGTTTCACTGGCGGCCACCGGGTGCCAGGATACCCTGTCCGGGGTGATGCCGGGCAGGGTCTGCAGCCGGGCCACTTCCCGGGCTGCCGTAGTGCTGCCGTCCATGGACCGGCAGTTGTGTTCATGGCACCCGGCAACAATGACCTGGCTTGCCCCGGCGAGCAGGGCCTTTAGCACCAGGCTCGGACTGGTGCGGCAGGCGCAGGGCACCGGAACCAGCTGAATGTGGTCCGGCAGGTCCAGAGGGCCGGCTGCCAGAGCTGCCGAGCGCTGGCAGGCCAGAATTACCATCCGGTCCTTTTGGAACTGGTCTGCCAGTCTGTCAGTGGAAAAGTGCCCGGATTCAATGGCCAGGGCCGGACAGTTGGCCACGCACAGGTGGCAGCTGAAACAGGCGGCCGGCACGATTTCGGGCCGTGCCTTGTCATTGAGAACAATGGCGTGGTGGGGGCAGATCCGCAGGCAGGTCAGGCACTGGGCGCATTTTTTCTGGTTGATTTCCACCCCGGGTTCCGGGGATGGGCCGGAAAAATCCAGGTCTGCCAGAATAGCGTCCAGTTCTTCGGCCAGATCAGCGTCATCCACCTCATCATGGCCGGGGCCGGCAAAATAGATCCCTTTTCTGGGGCTCTGGACCGGCCGGTGCCGGACATTGGCGGATTGCAGAAACCCTTCTTTGTCCAGGGCCTGTTTTAAAAGGCCGGCGGTTTTTTGAAAATCACGGCCGGGCACACGGGCGGCCGGAACCACCAGGGTTTCGCAGGAAAAGGTGACGGGAATGCCGGGCAGGGTGGCTTCATCCAAAGTCAGGGAAAAACCGGTGCCTGTTTTTTCGATCTGAATATCTGCCGGGGCGTTGATCCGAAGGAACCGGACCCCGGCTTTTCTTGCCTGGTCGTAACGCTGCTGGCCGGTGGCGCCATGCACCAGCATTTTGTTCATGATCAGTGTGACCTGACGGCCGGCGGTCCTTGCCGCCATGGCGGATGTCAGGGCCAGGCGGGCAAAGGGCTTGAATTCAGGCCCGCTGTAATCCAGAAGGATGGCAACAGATTCGGGCACCCGGTCCGGCGGGATGTCTGCAAACGCCGCAAGGTCAATGGTTCCGGCAACGGGACCCCGGAGCACCGCCGGTGTGAATTCCGGTTCCGGGGCCGCAATGATGGCCCCGCAGGTTAACGTGCGGCAGACACCATCCTGCAGGTACCGGACCGTGAAACAGCCGGCAACCCCGTCCACACTGAGGATCTTTTCAGGGGCCATGCAAAGGATCCCGTCAGGGGCATCCCCCTGTCCAAAGCAGGTGGTTTGGTGTCCGCGCTCTGCCAGGTTCCGGGCGATGGTTACGGCCTGGGGCCCATTGCCCCATACCAGGATGTCCCGGGTTTTAGCCCGGGCCGGGTCAAGGTCCGCCAGGACCTTTGCAGCGGCAATCCGGCCGTCCTGAATGGACCCTGGAATATCCCGGGGTCCGGCGGCGCACCCGGCTGCATGGATGCCGTCGGGCAGGGATGCGTCCGATGTGTTGAAAAATCCCCAGACGTTGGGACCGGCACCCAGCCGGGCCGCAAGCATCTCCAGTTCCGGGGACGGGGCCATGCCCACGGACAGCACCACCAGGTCAAAGGATCTGGCGGTCCTGGCCCGGGCACCCGGATCTTCTGTGATCAGGCGCAGCCGGCCGGTTTCCCGGTCTTCCAGTATTTCCGCCGGCACCCCCTGGGCCAGCTGGATCCGGCCGGACAGATCGGCAGCCAGGCACCGGGTTTCCTTTCCGATCACCTGCAGGTCCATGTGGAACAGGGTGATGGCGGCATCCGGCATCAGATGCATCAGTTTGTCGGCATGGCGAAGGGAGATCTTGCAGCAGACCTGGGAGCAGAAATCCCGCTGCAGTTCCCGGTTTCTGGAACCCACACACTGGATGAAGGCGATGTCCGGGGCGGCGGCGTTGCCCAGAAAACCGGCCAGGGCCTCCTCTTTGAGCAGTTGATTGAGCCGGGCCGTGGTAATGAGTTTTTCGTGCTGCCCGAAGTGAAGGCCGGACAATACAGATGGGTCAAAGGGGGTAAACCCGGTGGCCAGAATGATACGGGCGGCCTGGATTCTCTTTCCGGATGTCAGCCGGACGTCAAAACCGGGACCATTTTTTTTGAGGGTATCCATGGTGGTGTTCAGGTGTACGGATATGTTTGCATGACGGGCAGCCTGCTGTGCCATGTCAAGGGCCAGGCAGGCCCCGCACTGGCGGCAGGAATCGGTGGCCATGCAGGCCCAGGAGGCGGCATGGCCCCCCAGCCGGTCTGCGGTTTCCACCAGGTGCACCCGTACATTCCGGTCTCCTAAGGTCTGGGCCGCGGCCATGCCGGCAACCCCGCCCCCCAGGACCAGAACGCTGTCAACAGATGATGTCATTTATGCCTCCAAAAGCTGATGTGGCAGAGGGTTTTTTCCCGGTGTCATATCACATTCCGGGGTGAAAAAAAAAGATTTAAAACAGGGTATCCGGAACAGGTCAACCGATCCAGTCATCTTTACGAAAGGCCTGGTCCTGGCTTCTGGCGATCAGTACGCCGGTATCTTCATTGATTACGGTGATGTCGTACAGGGAGGTGCGGCGGCCCTTGTGAATCTCTCTGGCTTCAGCCTTCAGGCGGTCGCCGGGAAAGCTGGGTTTCAGATAGCAGATGCTCACGTTCAGGGCCACCGCCACCCGGCCGTGGGAGTTGCAGGCTGCGGCAAATGCCATGTCACTGATGGAAAAGATCACCCCGCCGTGGGTGGTGCCGTGGAAATTGGCCATGGAATCGGTGACCGTCAAAGACACAATGCTGTGACCGGGGGCAACGATTTCTACCGTTGCCCCCAGATGGGCGGCAAAGGGGTCTTTTTGAATATGATCCCGGATTTTCTGTTCACGGATGGCGTCAGTCATGGCTATTGGTCCCGGGCCGGTTTTTTCAGGTAAAGTGAAAAGAATGTGCCGCACAGGGAGATGGCCCCGGCCACCAGAAAAGGCGTGGTCAGCGACTGGGTGGTGTCTGCCAGGTATCCGCCCAGGGCCGGGCCGATGGACTGGCCGATACCGAAAAACAGGGTGATGAACCCCAGGGCCGCCGGCGCAAACCGGGGTCCGGCAAAATCCCCGGCCGCCGCCGCCATGATGGTGGGAATGCTCCAGGCGGTCAGGCCGAACAATATGGCTGAAATATAAAACCCGGCCTCCACCTTGACCAGGGCATACACCAGATAGGATGTCGCCAGCACCAGGTAGGCCAGGGCCGCGCCCCTGCCCCGGCCGATTCTGTCTGAGATGCTGCCCCAGATCACGCCGCAGAAGATGCTCAGTCCCCCGACCATGGCCCATAACCCGCCGGCCCAGGCCTGGGTGTATCCCATCTCGTTCACCAGGTAGGCGGCAAAAAACACCATGTAGATGATGTAGGACATGCCGTAAAAAAAATATACCACCCCCAGAAACCACAACGATTTCATCTTATAGACACTGCCCCAGTCCAGGGAGGATACCCTGACTGCGCCCTGGGACGGGGAGGGGGACTGTGTCTGGCCCACCGGGGCCAGGCCCTTGTCCGAAGGCTGGTTCCGCAGAAAAATGCCCACCAGCACCGCCACCCCCAGAACCAGGGTGCCCAGGATATACCAGGAATAGCGCCATCCTTCTGCATTATAAGATTTCAGGATAAAGGGCACGATCAGGCCGGACAGAAAAGTCCCCAGCCCGATGCCGCCGGAAACGATGCCGGTGGCAAAGCCGCGTTTTTTGATGGCAAACCAGGCCGACCCCAGGGCCATGGCCGGCACATAGGCGGCCCCGTTGCCAAGACCTGTGAGAAACCGCATGGCAAAGGCAAAACCAAAGGACTGGGCCAGTCCGGTAAGAATCATGGTGATGCCCATGAGGCCCAGGGCTGCCGTAATGACGGCCCGGGTCCCGAACCGGGCCGCCAGAAAACCGCCGATAATGGCCATGGACAGGTACCCGATGAAATTGCCGGTGCCCAGCAGGCCCAGCTGGGTATAGTCAAAGGCCAGGCCGTCCTTCATGGCCGGCAGCAGCAGGGTGTAGGCCATCCGGCCGAACCCGTGGGCTGCCACTGTGGTCATCAACCCCATGAAAATGACGATCCATCCGTAATGCAGTTTTTTTTCCATGCGGCGCTCCTTGTCTGAGAATTAAAGGAATCGTAGAGATCTGTACCAATATTCGAACAGGGTGTAAAGTGGTTTTCCCGGGCAGGGCATCACCCGGTCAAACCGCGTAACACCGCTGAGATGAGAATGACCAAGGTGACCATCAGCGCAACAGGTTCGGTGAACCGGCTGCGGCAGATGCGGATCAAAGGAAAAAAGAAAACACCGGCGGAAAGGCCGCAGAAAAAACCGAACACATGGGCCCACACGTCAGTGTTTTCACCATGACTTAAAAACGCCATCAGGGTGGCACCGGCAATGATCGGCAGGATCCGGTCCCGCCGCCGCAGGGATCCTTTGCGCATCATCTGGAAAGCGGAAAGCCCGCCGGCCGCAGCCATGACCGCGGTGGATGCCCCGATGGACAACAGGGCACTGCCGTGGAATCCGGCATTGATCAGGTTGCCGCAGGTGCCGGCAAACAACAGGAAGAGCGGCCCGGAACCATACCCGGACAACCGGATCACCGGACCGGCAAAAAAGAACATACCGGCCAGATTCCCCAGCAGGTGGGAGGTGTCTGAATGCAGAAACAGGGCGGTGACGGCCCGGAAGGTTTCTCCCTGGAGGATAAACATGGCGGACGCCCCATAGGCCAGGATAATCTCCCACCTTGTGCCGGTCAGGGCAATTCCCGCGTGGATGGCGGACAGAAGGGCCATGATCACAAACGCGGCAGGGGTTGTAAATCCGGAAGGACCGGTCGGCAGCGCGGGCAATGGATCTGCGGCAGCCCGGTTTTCCTTGAAGTAGGCTGCCACATGGGCCTTGGCTGCGGCCGCCTGTTCCGGAAAGGTCAGAATGTCCGTTCCCCGGGGGCCGCAGGATTTCTGGGCAGCGATATTCTGGGAGGCCAGGATCAGCAGGATCAGGTCGGCGGACCGGGAGGAGACGCCTTCAAAAATCCGGTTCATTTTATCGGTTTTTTGTGGTAAATGCGGTGGCATGACCAACATTCTATCCCAAGTTCAGGAGAAATAAAAGCATGCAGATCATACGGTTCAGGACGGCGGACAACCAGATATGCCTGGGAAGTGACTATGACGGTGCCACCGCATCAATGCTGGAAGGCGATGTGTATGCCGGGGTCCAAAATACCGGCAGGCGGGTGGATGTGGTAAAACTGGAAGTGCCGGTGGTGCCGGGGGTCATTTTCTGCATCGGCCTCAATTACCGGGGCCATGCCAAAGAAACCGGCATGGATCTGCCGCAGTATCCGGTGGTGTTCATGAAAAACCCTGCTGCCGTGACCCCCCATGGCAGCGATATCGTGATTCCCGGTTCTTGCCTGGAAAAACCGGAGGTGGATTATGAGGCGGAACTGGGGGTGGTGATCGGCCGTGCCGCCAAAAACGTGTCCGAGGCCGATGCCCTGGATTATGTGCTGGGATATACCTGTGCCAATGACGTGTCGGCCCGGCGGTGGCAGAAGCATGCCGGCGGCGGGCAGTGGGTCCGGGGAAAGAGTTTTGACACCTTCTGCCCCCTGGGACCGGTCCTGGTGACAGCCGATGAGATCCCGGATCCCCAGGGCCTGGCCATTGAAAGCGTGCTGAATGGAAAGACCATGCAGCAGAGCAATACCCGGGACATGATTTTTTCCGTGGCGCAATTGATCGCGTTTTTGTCCCAGTCCACCACCCTTCTGCCCGGCACCCTGATTCTCACCGGTACCCCTGAAGGGGTGGGGTATGCCAGGAAACCACCGGTATACCTGATGCCCGGGGACCATCTTCAAACCCGGATCCAGGGAATCGGCACCCTGGAAAATCCGGTGATTGCGGAAAAATAATCCCCTGGAACCCGAAATGCCGGGTTCCAGGGGAGGTCTGTTCAGCGCAGGATTTTATTCAAGATCAGCGGGGTGACAAAAAGGTCCGGAAAAAACCGGGGTCTGCTGGCCTCTGGGTCGACCCCTTAATAGCGGGGACATCCGGCGCCCTTGCCGCTGTATTTTCTGCCCTGTTCGGAGCCATAACCCTGGCCGCTCCGGGGACAGTTGCCTTTGGCATACCCTTTGTGAAATCCGTGACCCATAGCCTGGCCGAAGCGGAGTTCAGGCGCCACTTTTTTGGCTGCCAGCATCAAATCGATCCGGGTCTCCTGGACCTGTTTCATGAGTTCGGACACTTCTGCATTGAGACGGTGCAGTGTTGCCCGGTCCGGGTCGGAAGTTTCCATGAGCATGCGGATCTCATTGTGCTTGAGCATCATGGTGTTGCGCAGTGCATGGGTGTCGTCGATGAATTTCTGGCGCAGGGCGGTCAGTTCATCTTTCTGGGCGTCGGCCAGGTCATTGTAGATGTTCCGGTCCAAAGCGGGGCAGCTGGTGCCGGCCCCATAGCCGCCCATGCCTGGTCCCGGCCCCCAGGAAAATGCCTGGGTGGCCATGACACCGATGGCGGTCAGTGCGGTGATCAGTATCAGTGTCTTTTTCATGTGATCTCTCCTTTGTGATGCGTTGCGGTATTGATAAACTGTTTCAGGTATTTTTTTCTGAAACCGGTGTAACCTGGCAATACATTAAAGCAAAGGGTGTGCCAGGGTGGATATGAAATCATATCTATTTGAAATCAAATGAATTGTTTTGTTTTCTCCCTTGGTCGGGTTTCATCCGGGGCGGTCAGCAGGTGTATCGTTTCTACCCGGCCAGGGTATCCAGCTGGGTATTTTTTACCCGCCCTGCCGGGTGCCCTGATTCCGTGAAAAGGTGTCAGGCGTTTCCGGAACAGACCCCGGTGGGATATCTGCCCGAAGCAGGTGTACTTTTTGTCTGAAATCAGGTATGTGTTGAATCTGGCATGGTCTTTGCTGTAACATTTGAATCATGAAAAAATTGCTGCCCAAATCATTTCCCACCCTGATTTCCCCGCTGATGCTGGCCGGGGTTCTTCTGGTGCTTGCGCCCATTTTTGCGGTCATGACCCTGGACCGCATGGAGAAGCTCAAATCCCATATCACGGATCAGCAGGTAGTCAAAGGCGTTTCTCTGATCCGGACCTTTGAGGCCGGCACCCGGACCGGCATGATGACCATGCACTGGGGAATGCGGCGGGTGCAGGATCTTCTCCAGGAGACCGCCATGCAGCCGGATGTGGCCTATATCATGATCGTTTCAGCCAATGGGACTATTCTGGCCCACAGTGATCCGGTCCTTGTGGGACAGGTCCTGGTGGATCCACCTGTGCTTCCGGGGTCAGACGAGCCTGCCGGATCGGCACATCACCGCCACCTGCTGGTGTCGGGTGAAAAAGTGTTTGAGGTATACAAACGGTTCACGCCCATGGAGAGCCGGTTTTCGGGACGTCCCATGCGCATGCACGGCATGCCTCGCATGGCGTTGAAAGAAGCACCGGATCCGGGGTACAGAGAGAGACCGGCCCCGCTGTTTCCTTCTGAATCCGAAGCCCTGATTCTGGTGGGGCTTTCCATGGACCAGGCAGACCTGGCCCAGGCCCGGCTGCTGCGGCATGCCCTGGGCCAGGGTGTGGTTTTTCTGGTGATGGGGTGTGCCGGGGTGTTCAGCCTGATGGTCTTCCAGGCCTATCGCACCACCAAAGCCCGCCTGGTCAGTGCCAGGGCATTGTCTGAGACATTGAAAAAAGAGGTGGAGACCACCCGGCACCTGGCGGCCATCGGCAAGCTGGCAGGCGGCGTGGCCCATGAAATCAGAAATCCGTTGAGCTCCATCAAGGGGTTTGCCACCTATTTTGAAAAACGGTATGCCCATCATCCCGATGACGGTGAGACCGCCCGGATCATGGTGCAGGAGGTGGAACGGATCAACCGGTCCATCACCCAGCTGCTGGAGTTTGCCAAACCCATGGCGGTGGAAAAAAAGCAGGTGGAGATCCGGGAGATGATTTCCCATTCCCTGAAACTGGTGGCCCATGATCTGGAGAAAAAATCCATCACGGCAACAACCGATATCCGGTCGTCCCGGTCCCGGTTCTTCACGGATCCGGACCGCATCAACCAGATTCTGCTCAACCTTTACATGAACAGCCTGGCGGCCATGGATGACGGCGGCACCCTGACGGTCTCGGTGACCGATGTGCCGCAAGAAGAAGACCTGGAGATCCGGGTGACCGATGACGGCTGCGGCATGGACGACCAGATATTGGCCGATATTTTTGATCCCTATTTTACCACCCGGCCGGACGGCACCGGTTTAGGGCTTTCCATCGTGCACCGCCTGGTGGAAAACCTGGGAGGAGAGATACGGGTGGAAAGCACCCCAGGGAAGGGAACCACGTTTTTCATCCGGCTGTCTGGGCCGGAGAAAGGATCGCTGTCATGACATATCAGATACTGGTGGTGGAGGATGACCCGGGCCATGCCAGGATGCTCAAGACCCTGATATCCGACTGGGGATATGCGGTTCGCCTGGCCGATGACGGGGATACCGCTGTGGAACAGGTGAAATCCCACAGTTTCGACATCGTGCTGATGGATATTAAAATGAAACGCATGTCCGGCATGGCGGCCCTGTCTGACATCCGCGCATACAACCCGTCCCTGCCGGTGGTGATGATGACGGCGTATTCGTCGGTGGATACGGCGGTGGAGGCATTGAAAATCGGGGCCTATGACTACCTGACCAAGCCGTTGGATTTTGACCGGCTGAAACTGACCATTGAGCGGATACTGGAGCGTATTTTTCTTCAGTCGGAAAACAGACAGCTTAAAGAACGCCTCAAATCCACGGCACTTCATCACAATATCCTGGGGAAAAGCCCGGCCATGGCGGCGCTGCTCGATACCCTGAACATGGTGGCGCCCACGGACGCCAATGTGCTGGTGACCGGGGAATCAGGTACGGGAAAGGAGTTGGTGGCCACGGCCCTGCATGACAACAGTCCCAGAAAGGACAGGCTGTTTGTACGCATCAACTGTGCGGCCATCACGCCGACCCTGCTGGAATCGGAACTGTTCGGCCATGCCAGGGGTGCCTTTACCGGGGCGGACCAGAAACGCAAGGGAAAATTTCTCCAGGCACACAAGGGCAGCATCCTGCTGGATGAAATCGGTGAGATGAGCCTGCCCATGCAGGCCAAGCTGCTGCGGGTGCTGCAGGAAAAAGAGATTACGCCGGTGGGCAGTGATGAAAGCATCCAGGTGGATGTGCGGGTGATCGCCGCCACGAACCGGGACCTGAAAGCATTGGTGGAAAAAGGTCAGTTCCGGCAGGACCTGTTTTTCCGGTTGAATGTGGTAACGGTGAATATTTCGCCCCTGCGGGACCGGCCCGAAGATATCCCCGAGCTGGCCCTGCATTTTCTGGAGCGGTTTTCCAGAAAAAACCGGCGGGATATCAAGGGGTTTTCACCGGATGCCATGGACGCCATGATCCGGCATGCCTGGCCCGGCAATGTCCGGGAGCTGATGAATGCGGTGGAGCGGGCCGTGGTGCTGGCCCGGGCCGACTATATCACAGGGCCGGACCTGCCCTTTGGACAGGAGGATGAATCTGCGGTTTCTCAAGAAGGTCTGGCCGCATGCAGCCTGGAAAATATCCGCCTGTCCCGGATTGAGAAGGAGGCGATATTGTCCACGTTTGCCGCAGCCGGCGGCAACAAGAGCGAAACCGCAAGACGACTGGGCATTACCAGAAAAACCCTGTTGAAAAAACTCAAAGAGTATGGAAAAGACAAATGACCTGACGCTTGACCACCCTGCCATGCCACCCTTTGTCTGTAGCGTCCCGTTTTGGACCGCGCTTGACATTCGGGTTTCGTTTGAATACAACCGGGGAAACCGGATTTTCTTTTTTTGATGCCCCGCTGCCATAGTCTGGCACAAAAAGCGCATCAGGCATTCAAGGAGGCAAGTTATGACAAATCCGCGGCATTATCTGTTTCTCACCTTTGTCTATCTGCTGGTGGTGGCCGGTGTCTGTGTGCTGCTGGCGACCCCCCTCAGGGCTGCATTCATGGCCAACTGGGGATTCAACCTGCTGATTGTGGCAGCCCTGTGTGCCGGTATTGCCATCAACGTCTTCCAGATCCTGCGGCTGGAACCTGAAATAAACTGGATCAAGAAATTCCGCACCGGGGATCCGGGTCTTTCCACTGTTGCGCCGCCCACGCTGCTCTCCCCGTTGGCCAAACACCTGGAGGAGATTCACCGGGACCGGTTCCGTCTGTCTGCCGGATCTCTAAGCACGGTGCTGGACGGCATCCGGGGGCATCTGGACGAGGCCAGGGAGATTTCCAAGTACATGATCGGGCTGCTGGTATTTCTGGGGCTCTTGGGTACTTTCTGGGGACTGCTTCAGACCATCGGCACTGTCGGACAGGTCATCAGCAGCCTGGAAGTGGGCACCGGAGATTATGCCCAGTTTTTTGCCCGGTTGAAAGCAGGGCTTGAAAATCCGCTCCAGGGAATGGGCACGGCGTTTTCTTCCTCTCTGTTCGGCCTGGGGGGCAGCCTGGTTCTGGGTTTCATCGATATCCAGGCCGGCCATGCCCAGAACCGGTTTTTCAATGAAATGGAAGAATGGCTGTCCGGGGTTACAAGGCTGGTGGATGTGGATGAGTTGCCCCAGGCCGGTCCCGGGTCTTCCCTCGAGATGTTCCGCAGCATGGACACCAACCTGCGGGTATTGATCAATCAGATGCAGAAAAACAATCAGGCCATGGCGGCGTTGCTCAAAGAGCAGCAAAAAGCATCGGATAACCCTTCTGAGCCCGGCACCTGACAGGAGCGACCATGTTATCCAGAACACGGCGTAACGCAACCCCCATCACAGCCTGGCCCGGATATGTGGATGTACTGTCTGCCCTGCTGATGGTGGTGATTTTCGTTCTGATGATTTTTGTGGTGGCCCAGTTTCTGCTCAGTGAGGTCCTCCGGGGCCAGGACAGTGAACTGGCCAGGCTGCATACCCAGGTGAGCCAGCTGGCTGAACTGCTGGGCGTTGAAAAGGAGAAATCCGTCCGTCTCGAGGGTCAGGTGGCGCGGCTGTCAGATACCCTTATCGCCCTGTCCGAAGACAAGGAGGAGCTCCTGTCCCAGGTGGCCGGCTATGGGGCCCGGGCTGAGACGGACCGGGAAACCCTCAGGCAGCAGATGCTCTTCATTGCCAGTCTCAACGAGGACATATCCGCCCTGCGGCAGGTCAGAGAAAGGCTCGAGCAGGAGGTGGGAACCCTGGCCGCAGCCCTGGAAGGCCGGGACCGGGAGCTGGGGGTTCTGCGGGACCGGTCAAAACTTCTGGCGGCAAGGCTGGCGGATCAGACCGAAACCACGCTCCTGGCCCAGGAAAAAATAGCGGAACAGGAAATCCGGATCCAGGCGCTGTCCGCAGTGCTGACATCCCAGGAACAGGCCATTGAAAAAGAACAGCAGTTGTCCGCATCGGCCCGGGCCGAGGTGGCGCTTCTCACCGATCAGATCTCCCGGCTCCGGGATCAGCTGGAGGTGATACAAACCGCCCTGTCCCAGGCAGAACTGGAAGGCGAGAAAAAAGATGAACAGATCGATGACCTGGGCCGCCAGCTGAACATCGCTCTGGCCAGAAAAGTCCATGAACTGACCCAATACCGGTCCGAGTTTTTCGGGCGGCTCAAACAGATTCTGGGGGACAGCCCGGCTATCCAGATCCGGGGAGACCGGTTCGTATTCCAGGCGGAACTGTTCTTCGCCTCCGGGTCCGCCGACCTGGGAGAGGGCGGCAAGGCCCATCTGGCAGCCCTGGCAGGGACGCTTCTGGAAACGGCAAAAAAAATTCCCGACGATATCAACTGGATTCTGCAGATTGACGGCCACAGTGACAAAGTGCCCATCAACAATGAATTTTTTGCGTCAAACTGGGAGCTGTCCATGGCCCGGGCCGTTTCGGTGCTGCGTTTCCTGAGCGGTCAGGGGATCCCGGAAAACCGGATGGCTGCCGCTGGATTCAGCAAGTACCATCCCATTGATCCGGCAGATACCCCGGAGGCTTTCCGGAAAAACCGGCGCATCGAGATCAAGCTGACAAACTATTAAAACCGTTCGATGAGCCGGTCGATGAGAAAGGTGGATTCCCGCAGGGCCTGATCGCTGAAAGGGCCGAACCAGTGGGAGATCTCATTGAACTGACCGACAAATTTCTCAATATCTTTATTCTCCAGCATCTCCAGATGCTGGTTCAAAGATGTGACAAACTGCTTCAACAGCTGCCGCCGTTCCCTGGTGGCGAAAATGATCTGGGCATAGAGCCCCGCGTCCTGGGCAAACAGCCGGCCCACCATCCCCAGTTCCAGGCGGTAGATGGGGCTGGAAAATTCCAGGGTGCGCTGAATTTTTACCTGGCGTTCAAACAGGAACCGGCCGAAGCAGAAGGTGGCAAAGTGCCGCAGGGCCTGGACGATCTCCATGATCTCGTCATGTTCCCTGGGGGTGGACTGCACCAGGATCGCCCCCCACAGGCCCAGCTGTTCCAGCAGCCAGTGACCGGCATCCGGGTCCCTTCCGGGGGTGTGGACGATGATCTGTTTGTCCAGAGACGTGGTGGTGGGGCCGAACAGCGGATGAAGGCCCAGCACCGGTCCGGCATGGCTGCGGCCCATGGCAGCCATGGGGTCACTTTTCACGGATGTCAGATCAGCCAGCAGGGTTCTGGCCGGCAGGAGCGGGGCGATCCTTTCGATCACAGCCACGGTTTTTTCAATGGGCACTGATACCAGGGCCAGGTCGATCCCGTCACACAACCGGGGTGCCGCATCCCAGTCCGATTCCGTCCGAATCCGGACCCGGTAACCTGATTTTTCAAACAAAGACGCAAACATGGCTCCCATCTGCCCGGCACCGCCGATGATCAACACCCCGGCACCGGGCCGGACCCCTTTGTACTGCATACGGAAGGTCTGTTTCACCCGGGACTGGCGGATGATGATCCGGAACAGGTTTTCCGTGATATCCGGATCCAGTCCCATTTCTCTGGCCCGGCCCCTGAGGCGGGAGATCATGTCCTCTTCTCTGGCAGGGTGGTACACCGGCATGTCCCAGGTTTTTTTCAGGGCAGCCACCTGTTCCACCTGTTCCTGGCGCTGGGCCAGAAGAGACAGGATCTGGCAATCGATGCGGTCGATTTTTTCCCGCAACGGGCGGATCCGGTCGGTAAAACTGTCGGCGGTCATCGGGCTGTCACCGGTGGGTCAGCAGACCATCTGCCGGGCACGCTTGATCAGCAGCCGGTTGCAGTTGGCGATGTTTTCTCGGGTGTACAGGGTGAATTCATCCCGGTAGCTTTCCTGAAACAGCTGCTGTTCCAGTTCCTGGTCGGTGAGCTGTGTCCGGGTGACCCGTTGAATGAAATCCTGGGCCGCGTCAATGGCCGCCTGGATGCCTGCGGCCGCGGCCTGGTGTTTTAACGGACCCTGGTGGGCCGGGCAGACGATGGACGATGCCAGGGTGCGGATGTGTTCCAGGGTGTTCAGGTACGCTTTGGCGCCCGTGAAAAACAGGGGCCAGAATCCCCTGCCCGGAAAATGGAACCCCAGGCTGTCCGAGGAGAACAGAATCTCTTCAACCCGTCCCAGGATATTGCCCGGGGCGTGCCCGGCAACCGGGAACAGTTCCAGAGAAATGCCTCCTAGATCCAGCAGAAAGGTATCGGTTACCTCCCGGGCGTCTGACAGATCCGGAAGGGTGTCGATGGGAGGCCGTCCCGGAACGATGCCTCTGGCTGCAAGCCCTTCGGACATGAACGCATCTTCGGCCAGCATCAGGGGGCCTGCCTTGGGATGGGTGAGAAATTCCACGGCACCTTCACCGGCCAGTACCCGGGCACCGGGAAACCGATCCATCAGTCCAGGAAGCCCGGTGGCATGATCAGAATGGGGATGGCTCAGGATCAGATAATCCGGCGATACCCCCAGCTGTTCCAGCTGATGGATCACCGTGTCCACCACTGCGGAGATGCCGGCTTCGAACAGGGCGGTTTTTCTGTCGCCCTGAACCAGAAACAGGTTGAAATAATAGTTTCCCAGCACCGTGACCCGGGACGACAGCGGCATGGGAAAGACGGGTGGCGGAATGTTGGGATCCGGTTCCTGCATGATATCTCCAGTATTTGTTTAATATGCGGTGAACATGGAATGTTTCAGGCTAAAAATTCGAAACACGGATGTCAAGGATAATTTTTCCAGCTGCCTGATACATGCCAGGATTTTGAACACCCGGTGCCGTGACTGCAGACAGGCCGGCCCCATCCATGACCATGGGTTGTTATTGACATAACCCATGGACTGTGATACATGCGATGGCAATGTTTATGGCTACACTGGGGATGATCAGAAAA
>DATHSR010000118.1:0-2368 GCA_035464035.1 Desulfotignum sp.
CATATTTATCAGAGTCGGATTTTTTTTTCAACAGTTTTTTCATCACCTGCCCGGCAGAGAGCTTCAAATATTTAACATTGACCTGGCCCGGTTGTTTGACTATTATCCTTGATACAAAAATGTGACCACCCCAAAAAAAAAGGAACCGCATGGATACATTGATCATATTTTTCATCCGGCTCATTCTCGGACTGGTGTTCGGCATCCTTCTGATCCGGGTCTTCCGGCCGGAATGGGGACTTTTTCACGGCATTGTCACCGGTCTTGTGCTGGTGGCCCTGGCATACGGCCTGCGTTATCTGAGAACCCCCAAAGCCGGAAAAAAAGGATAACCCCATTGCAAAACATCATTCTGGGCACCGCCGGCCATATCGATCACGGCAAAACCAGCCTGGTCCGGGCGCTGACCGGCATTGAAACCGACCGCCTCAAGGAAGAAAAACAGCGGGGCATCACCATCGAGCTGGGGTTTGCCTTCATGGACCTTCCTGACGGCACCCACATCGGTATCGTGGACATGCCGGGCCATGAAAGATTTGTGAAAAACATGGTGGCCGGATCCTCGGGAATCGATGTGGTCGCCATGGTGATTGCCGCAGATGAGGGGGTGATGCCCCAGACCCGGGAACATATGGAGATCTGTCAGCTCATGGGCGTTGCCCACGGACTGATCGCCCTGACCAAGACCGACCTGGTGGACGAAGATCTGCTGGAACTGGCGCTGGATGATATTCATGATTTTGTGGACGGCACCTTTCTGGAAGACAAGCCGATCATTCCCGTGTCTTCGGCCACGGGCCAGGGGCTGGATGCTTTGGTGGCCGCTCTGGAAACCATCTGCAGCCAGGTGCCGGAACGAAAGTTTTCCTCCATCTTCCGGCTGCCGGTGGACCGGGTGTTCAGCATGAAGGGATTCGGCACGGTGATCACCGGCACCCTGACATCGGGCAGCATCCGGGTGGGGGAAGACATCATGGTCTATCCCAAACAGATCACCTCCAAAGTCAGGGGAATCCAGGTCCATTCCAGCAGCGTGGCCGAAGCCGGCCCCGGCACCCGGACCGCCATCAATTTCCAGGGCCTGGACAAGGAATCCGTGGACCGGGGGGATATTCTTTCGACCCCGGATACCCTGATTGAAAGCTATATGCTGGATGCCGGGTTCCATTACCTGAAATCCAATGCCAAACCGGTCAAGGCAAGGACAAGGGTCCGGTTTCATTCCGGCACCAGTGAAATTTTAGGATATATGATCCTTCTGGACAAGGACGAGCTGCTGCCCGGAGAAGACGGCCTGGTTCAGTTGCGCCTGGAATCTCCGGTGTGCTGCATTAAAGACGACCGGTATGTGATCCGCAGTTATTCGCCGGTAAAAACCATCGGCGGCGGGGCCATCCTCAACCCGGTGGCCCGAAAATACCGGCACATGGACACCCAGGTTATCCAGGGGCTGCACAGCCTTTCCGAAGCAGATGATGAAAAGACCCTCCTGTTTTTTTTGTCCCTGAAAGGATATAAAGGGCTTTCTTTCAATGACCTGCGGGTCATGACCAACATTGCCGACAAAAAACTGACGGCCGTTCTCCAGAAACTCCTGGCCCGGCAGGAGATCATCCAGACGGACAAGGAAAAACAGCTCTTTGTCAGCGGCGCTTTTTTTGATGACTTCAAACAAAAGGTGCTGGAAAAAATCCGGCACTACCACGACGCCAATCCGTTGAAGGAAGGCATGCCCAGCCAGGAGCTCAAATCCAAGTTCAGATACATCAAGGATCCTAAATTCTTCAACATCCTTTTTTCCCGGCTGGACAAGGATAAAGCCATCATCCAGGACAAAAACCTGGTAAAGCTGACAGGGTTCGAGGTGGCCCTGCAGGTGGACCAGCATCAGGTCAGGGAAGACATTCTGGGCATCTACCGGTCCGCCGGCCTGACGCCCCCTTTTTTCAGGACCGTCTGCCAGGACCTGGAACTGGACATGAAAACTGCCAAAGATGTGCTTCAGATACTCATCGATGAAAAACAGATCATCAAAACCAAGGATGACCTGTTTTTTGATGCAGATGCCATGGCCCGCCTGGAACAGGACCTGGTGGATTTTCTAAAGAAGCACGAAACCATCTCCACCCCGGAATTCAAGGACATGACCGGCATCTCCCGCAAGTATGTCATCCCGCTCATTGAATACTTTGATTCCATCAACCTGACCATCCGGGTGGGGGATACGCGCCAGCTGCGGCGCAAAACCTGACACCGTCATATGATCTGCCGGGCAAAGGCATCCACGATGCTGTCCAGGCAGGTCAGGCCGGACCGGGTCAGCCGGAACCGCCGTGAAAGTGCCCCCCTGCCCCTAGGATGAAAAAAT
>DATHSR010000119.1:0-9960 GCA_035464035.1 Desulfotignum sp.
CCCTTGAGCGTCACCCCGGTCACCTTGTCCGATATGGGGATCAAAGAAACCAGTTGCCCCGGGTCCCCGGTCAGTTCCAGCCGGTCTTTCACCAGAAACAATTCGTTTTGCGCATCCAGTATCCGGGCCCTGACCCCGGCATCTGCTGTTCGGGTCAGCAGGAGAATATTGGCCAGGGTATGATCCATGCGGGTTCCGGTGGCCGCCAGAAATGTGATGCGATCCGCGCCTCTGTCCAGGGCATAAGACAGGCACAATTCGGTATCGGTCTGGTTTTTCCGGGACGGATGAGAATGGACGGGAACCTTTTTTTCCTTGAAAAAACGCAGGGTCCGGGGATCAATGGAATCCAGGTCTCCAACGATGACATGGGGCAGGCAGCCGGCATTGATTAAATGGCGGGCGCCGCTGTCTGCGGCGATGATCAGATCAGCCTGTTTGAGCAGGGTGTCCAGGTGCCGGTGCCAGGTCAGGGTCCTGGCCGGATCCAGGGTGCCCCCGGAAATGATGAGGCAGTTCATGAACTTTTCATACCATGAACCCCGGGGTTTGAAAACCGGTATTTACATCTTGCCTTGACACGGTCAGCCCAAACTTATATTTTCAGCCCAAATGAGATCCGTCACCATTATAGACCGGTATGTCTTCAGGGAATTTTTTGCTCCCTTCTGTGTCAGCCTTTTTTTTCTGACCTTTGTTTTTCTGATGACCAGGATACCGGATATCACCAACATGGTGGTGAACTACAATGCAAACATGGGAACGGTCCTGATGATGATCCTCTATACCCTTCCCCGGTTTCTGGAGTTCACCATTCCCATGTCCGTGATGGTGGCCGTCCTCCTGACCTTCATGCGCATGTCCGGTGAAAATGAGATGACAGCCTTGAAAGGGGCGGGGCTGTCGCTCTACCGCCTGCTGCCGCCGGTGCTCCTGTTCTGCATGCTGGGAACCATGCTTACCCTTTGGATTACGCTGTTCGGCGTTGCCTGGGGAAAGCTGTCCATAAAGCACAAAACCCTTGAACTGGCCCGTTCCAGTATCGATCTGGCCATCGAGGAGCGGCAGTTCAATTCGCAGATCAGAGATATGATGATCTATGTTTCCCAGGTGGACATGAAGACAAAGGACCTGACCGATGTGTTCATCGAGGAGCGCACCGCTCAGGGCATGACCCGGATATCCTTGGCCCCGCAAGGCCGGTTGATTCATTCCCACAATGACAACTTTTATACCATACGTCTTTACAACGGCGTGATCAACCATGTGGATATTGAGGAGAAAACCGTTTCCACCATCCATTTTGGCCACTATGACATCAATATCGATCTGGCCGCCCTGTATCAGGGCGGTTCCGGCGGCGTTGAAAAAGATCCGGATGAATTGAGCATCGGCGATCTGATCCGGTTTGTCCGCACCGGGGATCCGGACAATGCCCGTATGCGCGAAGCCAGAATGGAGCTGAATGAAAAATTTTCCGTGCCCTTTGCCTGCCTTTTCATGGGGCTTCTGGCATTCCCTTTGGGGGTTCAGTCTCTGTCCACGGGCCGGTCTTCCGGATTCAGTATGGGTGTGTTTTTTCTGCTGGTCTACTATTTTTTCCTGGCCCTTGGCTGGTCGGCGGGTGAAACCGGATTCATCCCGCCTGTTCTGGGCATGTGGCTGCCCAACCTGGTCATGGCAGGGGCCGGGGGATATCTTTTGAAACGAAACGCCAAGGAAGATCCGGTGACAATGCCCCGGATTGTTCTGGCTGCAGGAGCCTGGCTGCAGCATCAATGGTTGCGGCTGATACGACATGATACCCTGCCTGCATAGATACTGGCTCAAGGAATTTTTCAAGTTTTTCGGGGTGATCCAGACCCTGATCCTGGTCCTGTTTGTCATCATTGACTATCTGTCCCGTATGGAAAAGTTTCTGGAGACCAGCATCTCACTGGGCCATGCCTTCTGGTATGTGCTTCTCAAGCTGCCGTTCATGTTTGTTCAGCTGACCCCGGCCGCCATTCTGCTGGCTGTGATTGCCGTGTTCGGGCTGATGAACAGAAGCAATGAACTGACCGCTGTCAAATCTTCGGGGATTTCGGTTTATTTTCTGGTCAAACCCGCCATTTTAGCCAGTATTCTGCTGGCAGGACTCATGTTTTTCATGGGAGAGTCCCTGGTGCCGCTGTCCATGTCCAAGGCCAATCATATCCGGCAGTATGAGATGCGAAAACAGAACCAGGTATCCCAGAATCGCAATGATATCTGGATGAGATCGGGCAACTCCCTGGTGCACATCCGTTTTTTTGATCCAATCCAGCAGACCGTGGCCGGTGTGTCCGCCACGACCCTCACGGATGAGTTTGCACTTGTCTCCAGGATTGACGCCCGTCACGGCAGGTATGAGATGGACCAGTGGCTGCTGGAGGATGTGGTGGAGCAGACCTATAATCCGGAAACCGACGAATATGATGTGACGCTGTCGGACATGAAACTGGTGGATCTTGGCCTGATTCCCCGGGATCTGGACGAACTGGTCAAAAAATCGGATGAAATGGGGTTTTTCGAACTCAGGGCCTATGTGCGCAAGGTCAGAAGCGAAGGGTATGACCCCACCTCCTATCAGGTGGATATGCATGGAAAAATCGCTTTTCCCTTTATCTGCGTCATCATGGCCCTGACCGGTGCGGCGGCCGGGATGCGCCCATTTACCCGCAACAATCTGCCGGCCGCCATCGGTCTGGGGATAATGATCTGTCTGTCTTACTGGGTCATGTACGGCATCAGCCTGTCCATGGGATATGCCGGTGTGCTGCCGGCCGTGGTCGCCCCCTGGCTGGCCAATGTCTTTTTTTTGTGTGCCGGTTTTGTTTTTCTGATTCACACGGAATAAGCGGCTATGATGTTGTTTTATCATTTCCTGGTATGCACGGGGTTTTTGCTGACCCTGCCGGTTCTGCCGGTTGTCTGGCTGGTATCGGAAAAACGGCGGGCCAATCTGCTGCAGCGCATGGGCATTCATACCGGCTTGAAAAAAAAAACCGGTTCCCGGAAGCGGATCTGGATTCATGCCCTCTCGGTGGGGGAAGTACGCTCGGCCCTTCCCCTGGTCAAAGGTATTGCCAGAAGGTATCCAAAAATTGAGATCATCTTCACCACCTCGACCCGGACCGGATTTGACACGGCCCGGGCCATATATTTCCAGGAAGGTTTTCCCCTGGTGTCACAGATCGCATATTTCCCGTTTGATCTTCCCTGGGCGGTTGGCAGGGTCCGGCGCCGGATCGACCCGGATTGGGTCTGCCTGGTGGAAACCGACCTGTGGCCGGGGTTTCTCGATAGCATGTCTCATCATCACATTCCGGTGGTGCTGGTGAATGCCAGGATGTCGGACCGTTCCATGAGACGCTATCGCTGGATAGGTCCCCTGGCATCGCTGTTTTTTTCAAAATTGACCCATGTGCTGGTCCAGACCCGCCAGGATCTGGACCGGTTTCATTTCCTGGGCGTGCCGGAAACCCGTCTGACACTGGCAGGCAATATCAAGTTTGACCAGCCCCTGACACGGGTGGATAAAAAACAGGCGGCCGGCCTGAGAGACTGGTTTGGGATTTGTGGCGAGGACCGCCTCTGGCTGGCCGGTTCCACCCATCCGGGGGAAGAAACCATCCTGTTATCGGTTTTTTTGCAGGTGCGCAAAGCGATTCCCGGCCTGAAGCTGATCATCGCACCCAGGGATCCGGGCCGGAGCCGCCAGGTGGCCAGAGAACTGGCAGGCAGAGGGTGGCCCCCGGTCCTTCTGTCACAGACCCGGAAACAGCCTGAAAATTCACCCGTGATGCTCCTGGATTGCTTAGGGATTCTGTCATCTGCCTATGCGGTGTGTGATGTTGCTTTCATCGGCGGATCCCTGGTTTCCTGCGGCGGACACAACCCCCTGGAGCCGGCCATGTTCAGGAAACCGGTGCTGTTCGGCCCCCATATGGAAGACTTTTCCCAGGTGACCGACCTGATGCTGGCCGGCAATGCGGCCTGCCGGGTAACCGATGCCGCCCATCTTGCAAAGACCCTGGAAACGTTGCTTTCCCGGCCGGATCAGGCAGCAGCAATGGGCGGCCGGGCATTTTCCGTGTTTCAGCAAAATACCGGTGCCGTGGCCCTTTCCCTGAAATATCTGGCACGCCTGGGACTGGGAAACAGCGATGTTTAAGGCCCTGAAAAAAATAATCATCCAGAAGTCCGGAGAAACCCATCCGCATGCGCTGCTGTCACTTTCAGGGGTGCTGGCGGCAGGCGCCTGGGGTTACAAAACCGGGACCGTCATCCGGAACCGGCTGTACCGGTCCGGATGGATTGCCAGAAAACAGCTGCCCTGCCGGGTGATTTCCGTGGGAAACATCATTGCAGGCGGGACCGGTAAAACCCCGGTGACCATTTATCTGGCCGATCTTTTGACCCGGATGGGGAAAAAAACCGTGGTGATCAGCCGGGGATACAAAGGACTGTCTGACAAGTCCGCGGCTGTGGTGGGCAATGGCGGCCAGGTGTTTCTTGATGCACACCTGGCCGGGGATGAGCCCCATATGATGGCCCGGTTGAAGCGGTTCCCCGTGGTGGTGGGAAAAAACAGGTACCAGGCCGGCTGCCTGGCAGTGGAAAAGTTCACACCCGATGTGCTGGTGCTGGATGACGGCTTCCAGCATCTTCAGTTGAAACGGGATCTGGATTTGGTGCTCATGGATCATGACTTTCCGCTGGGAAACGGCCGGCTCCTGCCGGCGGGCCGCCTGCGGGAGCCCCCGGGCCCGGCTTTGGCCAGGGCCCATGCCGTGATTTTGACCCGGTGCCCGGAAAACCGGCCGGAAAAATCGCATCCCGTGTCCTGTCTGGCGCCCGGGCTGCCGTTGTTTTACACCCGTCACCAGCCGTTTCTGTCCGGGTTTTTCCCGGCAGGTCCCCCCAAAAAAAACCGGGGTAGCGGTCTCCGTGAAAATCAGGTGTCCCAGACGGACCTGACGGTGTTCCAGGGCGTTTCGGTGGTCCTGTTTTCCGGCATCGCCCATAACCGGGCGTTTTATCGCACCCTGCGCAGCCTGGGGGCAAATATCCTGGATCACCTTGAATTTGATGATCATTACCGGTATAAGAGGGCTGACATCCGGCAGATCCAGGACAGGGCCGCGGCAGTCAAGGCCCAGATGCTGGTGACCACTGAGAAGGACTGGGTCAAGCTGGAAGGATGGACCACCTGGACCATGGACCTGGCCGTGGCCGGGATCCGGGTGGTATTTGATGATGACATTGGTTTCCACCGCTTTATCACCAGGCGGCTGCAACCGTAACACCTGATGAAACAGATGAAAGATGAGCAGATATACCGGCTGTTGAAGCGGGTGGTTTTTTTTCTGGGGATCATACCGGTTCCGGTGGCGGATTTTTTTGCCAAGTTTTTAGGGATGCTCTGGTATCGGATGGACCGGACCCACCGGCGGGTCACCCTGGAAAATTTGACCTGGGCCTATGGGGACCTCTGGTCTGATAAACAGATTGAACAAGCAGCCCGACAGGTGTTTGTAAATATTGCCAGCATTCTGTTTGAAGTGGCCTGGGCATCCCGGCTGTCCAAGGCCCGTTTCTTGTCTCATTTCACCATACAGGGCCGGGAAAATGTAAGGACCGCCCATGCAAAAGGCAAAGGGGTTCTGTTACTCACCTGTCACATGGGCAATTTCGAAATGCTGATTCCGGCCATTGAAGGTACCGGATTGAAAGGGTATGCCATTTACCGGAAACTGGATTTTGAACCGCTTGAATGGTTGATGCGGGATCTGCGCCAGCGCTTCGGGGTGACCATGATACCCATGCGGGGCGCCTCCCGGAAACTGGAGGATATTCTCAGGCAGGGCGGGGTGGTGGGAACCCTTCTGGACCAGAATGTGGACTGGTACAAAGGGGTGTTTGTGGCGTTTTTCGGCCGGCCGGCCTGCACCAACAGCGGCCTGGCCAAGCTGGCAATGAGGACCCGGGCGCCGGTGGTGCCCATGTATACCATCCGCCATGGCCGGCGCTACCATATCGAGTTTCTGCCTGAAATTTCCCTGACAGTCACCGGAGATTCGATCAAAGATATTGAAATCAATACCCGGCAGTTTACCACGGCGGTGGAAACCATGGTGCGGAAATGTCCGGAACAGTACTTCTGGGTGCACAACCGGTGGAAGACCAAACCCTGGTGCCTGTGGCCCAGGTGATGCTATCATGAAAAGAAACCGTTTGTCAGATATCTCCTGCCGCCGGATTCTGATCCGGGCCGCCAATTGGGTGGGGGACGCCATCATGACCACCCCGGTGATCCGGGCGGTGCGGAAAAATTTTCCCGGATCCCGCATCACGGTGCTGGCCAAACCATGGGTGGTGCCGGTATACGGCAGCAACCCCCATGTGGATGAGATCATGGTCTATGACACTGCAGGCCGCCATAAAATGGGTATAGGAACCCTCCGCCTGGCGGCAGACATCCGCCGCCGGCAGTTCGATCTGGCCATTCTCCTGCAGAATGCTTTTGAAGCGGCCCTGCTGGTGTTTCTGGCCGGGGTGCCGTTGCGGGTGGGGTATAACACCGATGCCAGGACCCTGCTGCTCAAACCGTCCGTCCGTCTGGATCCGGCTCTCAGGAAAAAACACCTCATCGATTATTACCTGGGTATTCTGACAGGCGCCGGCCTGGAAACCGACGGCCGACGCATGGACCTGTTCATCTCTCCGGCAGACCAGGCAGCCGGGGACCAGCTGATATCGCAAACCAAAGTTTCCTTTTCCGGCAGGATGGTGGGGGTTAACCCCGGTGCCACAGGCGGTACGGCCAAACGCTGGTTTCCGGACCGGTATGCGACGCTGTGCCGGCGTCTGGCCGAAAAATATGATACCCGGGTGCTGATTTTCGGCGGCCCGGCTGACCGGGCCCTCGGAGAAGAGATCGTTGCCGCGGCACAGGGCTGCTGCATCAATATGGCAGGCAGAACCACCCTGGGACAGGCGTTTGCCCTGATCCGGCGCTGCGACCTGTTTGTCACCAATGATTCAGGGCTCATGCATGCGGCCGCCACCCTAAATGTCCCCCAGGTGGCGGTGATCGGCTCCACCGATCCGGTGGCCACAGCCCCGGACAGCGCTGCCAGCACTCTGATCCGGGAACCGGTGCCCTGCAGCCCCTGCCTCAAGAATGACTGCCCCACCGATCATGCCTGCATGGACCGGATCACGGTGGACCGGGTGTTTGCCGCCTGCTGCCGGATACTGGATAAATCCGGGCATTCCTGAACGATAAGGAGAAAATATCTGTTTACATCCATCCGAAAAATTCTGATTGTCAAGCCCAGCGCCCTGGGAGACATCATCCATTCACTGCCGTTTCTTCATGCCCTCAAACAGCGGTTTCCCCATGCCCGGGTGGACTGGGTGGTGGCTGAAGGGCTACACACCTTTCTGGACGGCCATCCCATGATCCACACCCTGTGGGTCATCAAAAAAGACCGGTGGAAAAAAATCAACCGCCTGGGCCGCAGTATCCGGGAAATTCTGGCCCTGAAAAAAGGGCTGGGCCAGGTGAGGTATGATGTGGCCGTCGACCTGTCGGGCCTGTTCCGGTCCGGGGTGATCACCTGGTTTTCAAAGGCCCCGGTAAGGCTTGGATTTGAGGAGTCCGACGAAGGCAGCCCATGGTTCTATACCCACAGGATCCACGGCAGCATGAACATCCACGCCATTGATCGGTATCTGGAGATAGCCAGATTCATGGGGTGTGCCGTGGGGCCTCCGGTGTATCCCTTTGCCCCGTTCGACCCGGCCCCGGCGGTTTTAAAAACCCTGCCCGAAAGATATGCGGTCATGGCCCCGTCCGCCGGCAAACCCGCCAACCAGTGGCCGGCGGAAAAATTCGGGGAACTGGCCTCCCGGCTGCCGCTATCCACGGTGGTGATCGCTTCGGCAGCTGAAGCCGCCATTGCAGACAAGGTGGTGGCCCATGCCCGGGGAAAGGCGGTGTCCATCGCCGGAAAAACCGGTCTCAAGGCCCTGGTGCCGGTGATCGGAAAGGCCGCCTTTTTTGTGTGCAACGACACCGGGCCCATGCACCTGGCCGCGGCCTTGAATATTCCGGTTTTTGCCATATTCGGTCCGGCCAATCCGGTGCGTACCGGACCTTACGGGGACATTCACACAGTGATCCGGCTGGATCTGCCCTGCGCCCCCTGCTATGCGAAACACCCCTGCACCCGGTATGATTTCAGATGCATGAAGGATCTTGGGGTGGATGCGGTGTATGGAGTGATGGCCAAGAAACTGGGGCTGACATGAAAACCAGCGTGATCGTGACCACATATAACCGGCCGGATGCGCTCAAAAAAGTGCTGGAGGGCCTTTACGCCCAGACCCGCCTGCCCGATGAGATTCTGGTGGCCGATGACGGGTCGGGCCATGAAACAAAAGATCTGCTGACCGCCTATGAAAAAAGGCCGGGGCCGTTGTTTGCCCATATCTGGCAGAAAGATCTGGGGTTTCGGGCCGCCCGGGCCAGGAACAGGGCGGTTGCAGCGGCGTCAGGCGAGTACCTGGTGTTTCTGGACGGAGACTGTATTCCCGATCCCTGGTTTGTGGCCGATCACCTGGCCCTGGCTGAACCGGGCTGCTTTTTTCAGGGAAAGCGGATACTGGTGAGCCGGGCCGCATCTTCCGGGTTTGACGTCACCGATACGATGTCATTGCGCCGCCGGGTTCGCCATGCGGCAGCCGGGCGGATTGCCAACGCCCATCATATTTTCCGTATTCCTTTTTTTCCCTGTTTTCGCAGTGTGAATAAGTTGTCGGGTATCCGGAGCTGTAATATGGGGGTTTTCAAACAGGATGTCCGGGCGGTGAACGGTTTTAATCATGATTTCCAAGGATGGGGGCGGGAGGATTCGGAGTTTGCCGCCCGGTTGTTCCGGTTCGGCATCGTCCGAAAGGATCACCCGTTTCTTGCCATCTGCTACCATTTGTGGCACCCGGAAAATTCAAGAGCCCGTCTGGATCTCAACGACCGGTTGCTCAAAAAGGCGCTGGCATCTGAGCGGCATGTCTGTGAAAACGGGCTGGACAGCCTCATGCCGGACACAATTTGCCCTGGCCCGGATCCGTCCAGAAAGGTGAATTGATCATGGAAAAAATTTCTGTATATATCATCGCGTTTAACGAGGAAGATAAAATAGGCGATGCAATCAAAAGTGTAACATGGGCGGATGAGATCGTTGTGGCGGATTCCTTGAGTACCGATCGTACCGCCGACATTGCCGGATCTCTGGGGGCAAGGGTGGTGCAGATTCCGTTTTCAGGATTCGGGGACCTGCGGAACCGGGCCATCGCAGCCTGCTCCCATGACTGGATATTCAGCCTGGATGCGGATGAACGCTGCACAAAAGCGGCCAGAGAGGAAATCGGCCGGATCATCACCGATCCGGACAGCCGGGATGCCTATTATGTGCCCCGGCGAAATTATTTCATGGGAAAATGGATCCGTCACGGCGGGTTTTATCCGGACTTCCGCCAGCCCCAGCTGTTCAGAAAAGGGACCCTGCGGTTTGAAAACGATGCGGTTCACGAGCGGTATGAGGTGATCAGCCAAACGCCCTGCGGTACCTTGAAATCATTTATCCATCAGATTCCCTTCAAAAACCTGGAAGAAATCATCCACAAGGCCAACCGGTACTCTACTTTGGGAGCTGAAAAACTGGATGACGCAAAAAGAAAACCGGGCATGTGGGCGGCGGTTGCCCATGGCATGTGGGCGGCGTTTTCCATCTATATCCTCAAACGGGGATTTCTGGATGGCTGGCCTGGATTCATCATTGCGGTTGCCAATTTTGAAGGCACTTTTTATAAATATGCCAAATTCTACCTGAAGAAAAAAGGCCTGGAAACATTTTTGGATACCGGTCTGGA
>DATHSR010000120.1:0-1691 GCA_035464035.1 Desulfotignum sp.
GAGCACCGTACTCTTGCCGTGCCCGTTGGGACCCAGCATCACCACCACCTGGCCTTTTTCCACGGTCAGGGACACGTTTTTGAGCACGTGAAAATCCTGATAATAGGCGTTCAGGTCCTTGATCCTAATCATGACCGTCCCCCAGATAGCATTCTATGACCCGGGGATCCGAGGTCACCTCTTTTGGATCGCCGCAGCAGATCTCGGTGCCGGTTTCTATGATCAGCAGTTTCTGGGTCAGTTCCGTGAGCACCTTCATGAAATGCTCGATAAGAATGATGGTCACCCCCAGGTCCTGGTTGATGCGCCGGATCAGGTCCATGAGCTGGAGAATCTCCTTTGAATTGGAGCCGGCCATGGGTTCGTCCAGCATGAGGATTTCGGGTCGGGTGGCCAGGGCCGCACCGATCATGAGCATTTTCTTGTCCAGCAGGTTGAGGCTGCCGGTCAGGTTATTTTTTTTGCCGGCCAGGTTCACAAAGGAGAGCACCTGGTCCACATGGCTTTTGTCAAACCCCTGACAGCTGCCGAAGTAGCTGCCCACTTCAACGGTTTTGGCCACCGTCAGGCTGGGGAAGGTCTGGGGGATCTGAAACGTTCTGGCTATTCCCAGCCTGGCAATGCGATGGGGGGGAAGGCCCGCGATGTCCTGACCCTTGAAATAAACCGACCCTTCAAACCCATAGAGCCCTGTGATCAGGTTGTACACCGTGGATTTTCCCGCACCGTTGGGACCGGCGATGCCGAACACCTGGCCCTGTTCCACCTCAAAGCTGAGATGGTTGACGGCGGTCAGCGCCCCGAATTTTTTGGTGACATCGGTCACACGCAGCATCTTGCCCTGTCCTTTTTCTTTTGTAACCCCGGACCCGGGACTCGGTATCACATAGTATGTAATATGTGAATTAAGGCTATACCATGCCTGGTGGCTGAAATCAAGCAAAAATAATCTTTACATAGTACATAATATGTGATATTTAGTTTGATCAGCATCATACAAAGAACAACAGAAAGAGAGGCTGCCATCAACGCGTTCATTCATACCCATTTTGACAAATGCACCGGGTGCCGCATCTGCCAGCTGGCTTGCAGCCTGGCCATGACCGGGGGGTACAATCCCCGGCGTGCCCGGCTGGCGGTCCTTCCGAAAACCGAGCACCTGTATCACCTGCCCGTGGTGTGCAGCCAGTGTGAAAACGCCGCCTGCATGCAGGTGTGTCCGGTGAATGCCATTACCCGCACCCCCGGCGGCACGGTGGTCATCGATGCAGACACCTGCGTGGGCTGCGGCCTGTGCGCCCGCTACTGCCCGGTGGAAATGGTGCGCCTGGACCCGGACACCCAAAAGGCGGTGAAGTGTGAACTGTGCCGGGGAGAACCGGCCTGCACGGCGGCCTGCCCTGCCGGAGCCCTGGAACTGGTTTCTTTCGCCCCTGCGGCGCCGACCCGTCATCACGGAGTGGTTTCCCATGAATAATGCCTGTGCCGGCCGGTTTCTTTGCATTGACCTGACCCAAAAAGAGATCACCACCCTGCCCGTATCCGGGGCCCTCAGAAACCGGTTTATCGGCGGCAAGGGGTTCGGGGCCAGGCTCCTGGCCGACCAGGTGCCCCCCGGCACCGACCCGCTGTCTGCCCAAAACCGCCTCATGTTCATGACCGGACCGCTGACCGGGACAGCTGCGCCGGCC
>DATHSR010000121.1:0-2665 GCA_035464035.1 Desulfotignum sp.
AGACCTGATCATGGCGCAGGTGATCGATGTCAATTCCCGGGCGGAAAAAGCACATTTCAGAATCAAACGGTTTGCTCTGCTCTACAAACTGCTGGATGTGGATGACGGTGAACTGACCAAAACCGGCAAGATCCGCCGCAAATTCGTGCAGGAGCGGTATCAGAATCTGTATGAGGCTCTGTACGATGAAACTGTCAGTGAAAAAGAGGTCGAAGCATCCTTCCAATACCAGGATGGGCAGTCGACTCTTGTAAAAACCCGGATCGCATTTTACACGGTGAAAGGAGTCTGATGAGTTATTTTTTTCAAATCGTCGTCAGCGGCATTGTGGTGGGATCGATATACGCCCTTGCCGCACTGGGACTGGTGCTGGTCTACAAATCCAGCCGGGTGGCCAATTTTGCCCACGGGCAGATCATTGCCGCGGGTGCGTTTATCACCTTTTTTCTCACCGTCCGTCTGGGGGTTCCGATCTTCTTCGCCTTTCTGGCATCCATGATCATCACTTTTTTTCTGGCCATGAGTGTGGAACGGATCTTTCTGCGCCGCCTGATTGGAGAACCCATTATCTCGGTGATCATGGTGACCATCGGGCTGGCCTCCATCTTTGACGGACTGATCTACCTGACCCCCTTCGGGTCGGAGAATTTTTCATTTCCCGCCTTTCTGCCAACGGAATCCATTGTGGTGGGCGGGGTGTCCATCTCCTGGACCCAGCTGGTGGGGGTGATCATCACCTTTATTCTCATCGGGCTGTTCTCCTGGTTTTTTAAAAAATCCACGGTGGGCATTTCCATGCGGGCGGTGTCTGATGATCAGTTCGCATCCATGTCCGTGGGCATCTCGGTCCCCCGGGTGTTCGGACTGGCCTGGGCCACGGCCGGGCTGTCCGCAGCTGCCGCCGGGTGCATCATCGGCAACATCACGGGTCTGAATTTCGAGACCCTGCACGCCTTCGGCATCGTGGTGTTCCCTGTGGTGATCCTGGGCGGCCTGGATTCGATTTTAGGGGCCGTGGTGGCCGGCATCATCATGGGCCTGATCCAGCAGTTTGCCTCCGGATACCTGGACGGCAATTTCGGGCTGAACGCCACCGGCGATGTCCTGCCCTATCTCATTTTGTTGATCATCCTTCTTTTTAAACCCCATGGATTGTTCGGGATCCATGAAATCGAACGGGTGTAGCCTATGTCACAGAATCGATGGTTAGCGACGGGGAATTTTTTCACCTCCTACAAACAAGAACAGAGAACCTTTACCACCCACCTGGACCGGACCATTTTCACCTGTTTTCTGGTCATTCTGTTCGGGTGGCCCCTGGTCTTTGAAATCAGCAACAAGTACATGCTGGTGATGGACAATATTCTGATCGCCATTGTGGCGGTCATGGGGCTGAACCTGCTGCTGGGGTTTGCCGGCCTGATCTCCATCGGCCACGCCGCCTTCGTGGGCATCGGGGCCTATACCGTGGCATCCATGTGCCAGGTCCTCGGGGAAAACCATTTGATCGTCACCCATTTCTGGCCGGTGATCATTGTGGTTGCCGGTCTCATGGGGGCGGCCTTCGGGGCGTTCGTGGGCCTGCCGGCCCTGCGGCTCAAGCATCTGTACCTGGCCATTGCCACATTGTCGTTTCAGATGATCTTTGAGTGGTTCATCCAGTTCATGAGTTTCTTCAACCAGGGCCAGACCATCTATGTGGGGCGGGCCTACTGGTTTACCGGTGAGGTGGGCAGAGACGAGCACTATGTGTTCTGGTATTACATCATTCTGACCCTGGTGGTGCTGCTGGGTTTCGGGGTCAGGAACCTGCTGAAAACCAAATACGGAAGGTGCCTGGTGGCGGTACGGGACAATGACAGGGCTGCCGATGCCATGGGCATGAACCCGGGGCTCACCAAAGTGTACGCCTTTGCCCTGGCCGGATTTTTTGCCGGCGTTGCCGGGGCATTGCATGCCTATCTGTACCGGGGGGTGGGGTTTGACTCGTTTACCCTGCATCACTCAGTGGCCTATCTGGCCATGGCCATTGTCGGGGGACTGGGAACGTTGAACGGCACCTTCTGGGGACCGGTGTTCATCAAATACCTGGACATCCAGGTGGAGCAGTTCTCGGAATTTGTGGGGCAGTACCTGACCTATGCCCCGAACGTGGCCACGGCATTGAAACCCCTCAGCTTCGGTCTGGTCATCGTCTTGTTCCTGATGTATGAACCCCGGGGCATCGCCAACTGGTGGCGCATCGTCAAATCCTATACCAAGCTGTGGCCGTTCCGCTACTGACCCTTGCGGAAGGCTGCCGCTTTAACCATATTTCAGGTCAACACCCAAACACAGGAGGGAAGGTATCATGAAAAGCAAGCTCACATTAATTTTCAACACATTACTGGTCATTGTGTTCGTTTTTGCATTCACACTGCCGGCCACTGCCGGCAAAACCTACAAACTGGGGATGTCTCTGGCCATCACAGGGCCGACATCCGATGCGGGAAACCCTTATTCAAAAGGGACAGAAGACTGGTTCAAGTTTGTCAATGAAACCGACTACCTGGGTGATGGGGACACAATCGACTGCCCCATCCGGGATGACCAGTACAAAAATGATATCACCAAACGGTTTTTCGAAGAGTTTCTGGATGACGGCATCCTGATTTTCCTCAGTTAT
>DATHSR010000122.1:0-3363 GCA_035464035.1 Desulfotignum sp.
CTGCCGCGTCAAAAACAGGAAAATATTTTATCCGGAAACCCAGCGTTTGGGTGCGGCCGTGAAATTTCATGTTTGATCTTGCATCAAAAGTGACATCACCGGTCGCGTATGTGCAACCGATTTCTGCGCTCCCCATATCCGGATCACCGCGGCCGCCTCAGGGGGACATTAGAATTAACCTGCTGATATATTGATCAAATCATCTTTATATTTGTAAACCGGGACAGACTGGCATAGAGCTTGCTAAAGCATATATCCCGGATTTTGAACCATGATTTGATGTGACACCGGAAACAGGATGCAAGGAGAAAAGATGCGCAAGGCGGTGGTGACCGGCCAAAACCGGGAAAAATTCAGGGAGATTGAAAAAACTTTAAGACAGCACCCGGTGGAAATTGTCTGGGCATCCAACGGCACCGAAGCCCTGGATCTGGTAACAGCAGCCAGAGACAGCGGCAGGACCGTGGATCTGCTGATCATCGATGAACTCTTGGAGGACATGACCGGCCGGACCCTGGTGGAACAGGTCATCGCCGTCAGTCCCATGACCAATTGTGCGGCAGTCAGTTCTCTGTCCGCCACCGCGTTTCATGACGCGTTCGAGGGATTCGGGGTGCTGATGCAGCTGCCCGGATCTCCCACAGAACAGGATGGACAGAACCTGGTGTCCTGCATGAAAAAAATAAAACTGCTGTAAGCAGCATAAGGATGAAGACAATATGATCATCAGCATTGCCAGCGGTAAAGGCGGGACCGGCAAAACCACGGTGGCGGCCAATCTGGCCGCTTCCCTGGCACAGCCGGTCACCGTGCTGGACTGTGATGTGGAAGAACCCAACCTGCACCTGTTTCTGCACCCGGACATCTCGGGTACAGAAAAGGTGATTGCCCCGGTACCTGAAATCGATCTGGAAAAATGCACCCTGTGCAGAAAATGCATGGAGATCTGCCGGTTCAACGCCATTGCCGTGGCCGGCAAAACCGTGGTGACCTTTCCCGAGCTCTGCCATTCCTGCGGCGGGTGCTTTGTTATCTGCCCGGAACAGGCGGTCACGGAAAAAGAACGGGTTCTGGGCCTGGTGGAAACCGGAACCGGTCCTGTGCCGGACATGAAGTTTGCTCAGGGTCTGCTGGATATCGGCCAGGTCATGGTGCCGCCGGTGATCCGGAAGGTAAAGACCTACAGGGCACAAGATCCGGGCATCACCCTGATCGATGCGCCTCCCGGCACCTCCTGCCCGGTGATTGCCGCCATGAAAGATACTGATGTGGTGGTTCTGGTCACCGAGCCCACCCCGTTCGGTCTCAATGACCTGAAACTAGCAGTGGAAACGGTGAAACTTCTGGGAATTCCCCACGGCCTGATCATCAACCGGGCCGGAATCGGGGATGACGCGGTGTATGCGTATGCCAAAAACGCGGACATCCCCATCCTCATGGAGATTCCGTTTGACAAGGAGATTGCCGTTGCCTACTCCCGGGGGGAGCTGATCATCGGACGGCGGCCCGAATACAAGGAAAAATTTCAAACCCTTTACCAGGATATCTGCCGGCTGGCAGACCCGAAAAAGTGTGCCCCATGAAAGAACTGGTGATATTGAGCGGTAAAGGCGGCACCGGCAAAACCAGCCTTACCGCTGCGTTTGCAAACCTGGCCCCCTCATTGATGCTCTGTGATGCGGATGTGGATGCCGCAGACCTGCACCTGATCATGGCCCCGGACATCCGGCAGACCCACGACTTTGTGGGCGGCAACGAGGCGATTATCGATCCGGAACGCTGTACTGCCTGCGGCACCTGCCGGGAACTGTGCCGGTTTGATGCGGTGGGTGAGAAGGACGGCGGTTTTTTTGTGGATCCCCTCAATTGTGAAGGCTGCGGGGTGTGTGTGGATCTGTGCCCGGAAAACGCCATCGATTTTCCCCAAAAGACCTGCGGCCAGTGGTTTGTGGCAGACACACGGTTCGGTCCCATGGTGCATGCCCGGTTGGGCATTGCCGAGGAAAATTCCGGCCGCCTGGTGACCCTGGTGCGGGAACAGGCCAGAAAACGGGCAAGAGAGGCGCACATTGACCTGATCCTCACGGACGGCCCGCCGGGCATTGGCTGCCCGGTGATCGCCAGCATGGGTCAGGCCAGTGCAATTCTCATCGTGACCGAACCCACGGTGTCCGGAATCCATGACATGAAACGGGTGGCCGACCTGGCTGCCCATTTCCGGATCCCGGCCATGGTGTGCATCAACAAATATGATTTGAATATCAACCAGACCGAAGAAATTGAAACCATTGCCAGAGAAAAAAATATTGGGATGGCCGGGAAAATTCCTTTTGATCCGGTCTTTACCAGGGCCATGATCCAGGTTCAGACCGTGCTGGAATACGATGAGAACAGTCCGGCTTCCCGGGCGGTCAAAGAGATCTGGCAGGCGGTTACGGCCCATCCGGCCATGAAACTGGAACGGTTGATGTAACCATCATAAAATTGCAAGAAAACAACAGTGCAAAGGAGTGTATAATGAAAAACGGAAGAATCGCCATCCCCTCCAATGGAGAGGGCGGGCTCAACGGCAAGCGTTCGGGTCATTTCGGACATTGTGACGTGTTCACATTCGTGGATGTGGCAGATGGAAAAATCACCGGGATCTCCATCCTTGCCAACCAGGAACATGTCCAGGGCGGATGCATGGTGCCGGTGAACCTGCTGGCGGAGCACCGGGTCAACGCCCTGATTGTGGGAGGTATCGGCATGCGGCCATTGATGGGTTTCCGCCAGGTGGGCATTGACGTGTATCATGATGACCAGCGGCCGGATATCGAACCGGTGGTCATGGATCTCATTGCCGGCAATCTGCCGGAGATCACCAACGACCAGGTCTGCGGCGGCGGTGGCGGCCATTGAGGAGGATGCCATGAAAATAGCTGTCAGCGCCACCGGAACGGATCTGGCTGCAACAGTGGATCCGCGTTTCGGGCGGGCCGCCTATATACTGGTGGTGGATACCGATACCCTGGATGTGGAAGTCATTGACAATGGGGCCAACAAAGATGCGTTCAAAGGTGCCGGCATCCAGGCGGCGGCAGCCGTTTGCGACAAGGATGCCCGGGTCCTGTTGACCGGGTTCTGCGGTCCCAATGCCTTCAAGACCCTGGATGCGGCCGGTGTCAAAGTGGCCAGTGATGTATCGGGCTCGGTTAAAAACGCTGTGGAACGGTTCAAGGCAGGAGAATATACATTTTCTTCCGCCCCCAACACCGAAGGCCACTGGTAAAACGACGTAAAACGACGGGGTCAGGCCTGCGTTATTGTAGTTATTTTCCTGTCGGCAAAATAACTACAATAACGCAGGCCTGACCCCAGGTT
>DATHSR010000123.1:0-9144 GCA_035464035.1 Desulfotignum sp.
GAACCCTCCATTATCCCGGGCCTGTTCGCCACCTACACGACCGGTCCCTGGGGGGTGTTCGGTTCCATCACCAACAACGGCGGCGGCGGCATGGTGAAATATGAATCCGGCAACACCATCACCAATGACATCGGGGCGCTGTTGTTTTTCGATCCGCGGCCGGGTATTAATGGCACCCTGCTCTCAAATGAACTGATTAAAGCGGAAAGCCATTATATCACCTATACCGTGGGCGGCGCTTACCGGTTCAACGAGATGTTTTCCGCAGCAGCCGGCTTCCGGTATATGGATGCCACAAAGGAAGTGGAGGCGTTTGCCGACACAACCTCTCCTTTGGGCGCTGTTTACGGATCTTATGACGAAGATGCGGACGGCTGGGGATGGGTTGCCAGCCTGAACTTCCAGCCCAGAAAAGACCTGCTGTTCGCCCTCCGGTATGAATCCCGGGTGGAGCTGGAATTTGAAACCACGATAAACGGTGTCACCCCGCTGGGAGCCGGGGTCCTGGGTGCTCTGGGAAAAACCCAGGGTGCCAAGTCTGACCGGGATCTGCCGGCGGTCCTGGGGCTGGGCGGATCCTGGGACGCGACCGAGCGGCTGAACCTGAACTCCTCGTTCACCTATTACTTTGAAGAGGATGCCGACTGGGACGGGCAGGAAGACCTGGTGGACAACAGCTGGGAAATTGCCGTTTCAGCCACCTACCGCTTTCTGGACAACCTGCGGGGCAGCATCGGTTACATGTACACGGATGTGGGCATGGATGCCAAGGATTTCGGGCTGACCGAAAAAATGAGCCCGGTGCTGGATGCCCATTCCTTTTTCTGCGGCCTGGGGTATGATTTCAGCCCGATGATCACCCTGAATCTCGGATTGATGACCAATTTCTATGATGATGAAACCGCACCGGATGCCTTAGGGAATCAGGTCAATTATGACAAAGCAAACACCGCGCTTGCCATGGGAGTTGCCTTGAGATTTTAACCAGGCAATTGCTTGACTTCCCTGCCGGGGAGAGGGTGTCGGGTTTCCAACCGCGCCCTCTCCCCGGTTTGTTTTTGCCCTGCCGGCATGGGCCGGACCTCTTTGCTCCACCCGCCTGTGATCCAGCACCCTCTCCGGGTCACCGCCCACCTGTCCGGCCAGGTCCCCCGGATCTTTTGTCCTCTCTCCTTTGGAAAAAGCCTGCCCCCATCCAGGGTGTGCCGGGGGCCGCACCTCACTCCTTGGTTAGCCAAAAAGCACTTCCTGATGCCGGTTCATCAATTTTACCCGGCGCCGGTGAATAACGGTACCTTTCCAGATGATTTGCGGTGACCGGTCATCCATATTTGGAATCCGGCAGGATCTGTCTGAAATATCGGGAGAGTGAACCGTTTGCAATGTCTGCCTGTGGACAATGCTCACAGGGGCGGGACCGGAAACATCACACCGGCGGATAAAATCCCCGGCCCGGCAGGACTGCCCAAACCCAAAAAGGTTCTAAAAAATGCACAAAGGACCGGACCCTGGCTGGACCGGTTTTACAACAAAATGTCCTGCAGGACCAGGAAGCGGGACGAGACGATGACTGGAAAAATAAGTCATGGTGTGAGACGTGCCGGTAAAAAACGAAGCATCTTAAATTGGAGGAGAGGGGGGTATTGGATTTACAAAAAAAACAGCGGCCTGGTAACAAATGTCACCAGGCCGCTGGGTGTTTTCAGGTGGCGGTTGAACCGCTCAGTGTTTCTAAGTCAGGCAGTCTGCTGCCGGATTAGAAGTTGATCTGCCATTTGGCGCCGTAGTAAACGGTCTCGAAGGTTCCGGCACCGTCTTCCTTGCCGTCAAATTTGCCGATTTCAGGGGTGATGAACACGCCGGGAGCCAGGGTGATGGTGGACTGCACATAGTAGGCCTGCACTTCATTGTCAGATCCTGCGCCACCATTTCTTTCAGCTTCCGCATACCCGTAACCGGCTTCAAAGGAGAACATGTCATTGAGCTTGAACCCGGCTGCGATCATACCGCCCCAGGCTTCGTTGTCCACTACGTTGGTGCCGTTCCACTCTGCTCTGCCGTCATTCCAGTTGTTATCGCCGTCCAAAGAGAGGGCGATCAGATGGCCGACATTCTCGCCCATATACAAGTTGCCGCCCACGTAGAATGCATTCATGGCTGCTCTGGCGCCCAGGGCAACCACCCAGGAATCCACATCATGATCACCGGTGGGGGTTCCCAGCAGTTCAAAGGTCTGGTAGCCGCCGCCCAGGTTGAAGCTGACGGCATCCATTTTCAGGTTGTAGTTGGCTTCGATGGCCGGCATGGAGGTTTCCGTACCAGTTCCAGCAAGCTGGGATTTGGTGACATCAATGGCAGCGATTTCAAATCCGCCGAACTTCAGGCGGATCATGCTCTGGCGGCCGGAGTAAACCCCGCCCTGGCCCAGCAGGTCGTTGTCAGATCCGTATACCTGGTTGGAGTAGAAGTAGTTCAGCGGGGTGTAGTGCTGGCCGATGCCAAGAGATCCGGCACCAAAGTTCCATTCCCCCCACAGAATACGGGTGTTGACGCCGGTGCCGTATTCAAACCGGCCGGTGAGTTCATCAGATACCTTGACGTTGGCACCGATACGGGAGTTGCCCTGGAGGCCCTGCTCGTAATTGGTGGTGTCAACGCCGCCGCCAACCTGTTCTTCAACGTCTGTGTAAAAAGTTGCGACACGGGCGGACCCGTAGAAGTTCCAGTCCGCTGCCGCGGCGGTCAGTGCAGAACCGGCCACCAGTGCCAGGGCTGCAACCAGTACGATTAATTTTTTCATCTTTTTCTCCTTTTAGTTGTGATTACCACCTGAAAACATCCGGAACGCCAGGCCTTCCTTTTAAAAACCTGGGTCCAGATTTCCATTCCTTGTAAAGCAGTTGATATTGGGTTGTCAACACTTTTTTGATTTTTTATTGGTTTTTTTCACTTTATTTCAATTCATAGGAAATGATGCTGGCAGATCTGTCTGCCGATAAAATGCCTAAGCGTGCCCGGGTGACCACCGATACCACCAGCTCGGGTCTGCCGTCTCCGGTGATGTCGGCAATGGCGAAATCACTGATCCAGCCCTGGAGGTCCTGGGTCTGAAACACCGGTGCCAGGGCGATGCCGTTCCAGGAGAGCACCTGGATCCGGCCGTCCTTGAACCGCTTGTACCGGCCGATGGTGCCCCCCCCGATCTCGTCGTTCTGCACGGCCAGAATTTCAAGCCGGCCGTCACCGGTCATGTCATGAAATTGCAGCCGGGGGTGGAGATAGACCCGCTCCCGGAAAGAACCGTCCGTATCCTTCTGGGGCATGAGCCAGACATGGGCCGTGTTCCCGTATCTGCCCGACCCCTCCCAGTGGACCGTGCCGCCATCGTCGGCCACCACCAGGCGGTTGAAAAGGTTGATCATCACGTACTCGTCGGTGTCGTCACGGGTCACCGGCCCTTTGGCCAGGGCCAGCACCGATGTATTCTTGGGCAGCCGGATCTGTTTCTGCCGGCTATAGCCGGATCCTTCGGCCTGGAGCAGGTGGATGCGGCCGTCAAAGGGGCTGGCCCCGGGCTGCTGGCCCATCAGGGTCTGGGTGCCGTCCGTTGCGGTTATCACCCGGAAGTAATAGTGCTGGTTCTCCACCTGTGTCACATAGTCGGAGCCATTGTATTCCACCACAAACGACTGGAGTCCGTCCAGGTGAATGGTCAGACTGGTGACAAAGATTTCCGGATATCCGTTCCCGTTGATGTCGGCAATGTCCAGGGACACGATGCGGTGGGTGGAAGAAAAGGTCAGCTCTTTTTCCAGCACCAGCTGGGTGCCGGTTAAACGATGGATCATGAGCGTACTGTCCGTGGCCGCCACCACCTGGTTGACGCCGTCTTTGTTCAGATCGCCCACGGCCATGGCCGTGATCACCCCGTCAAAGGTCAGGTGGGTGGCAAAGCTGCCGCCGCCGGGCTGCTGAAAGTTGACGAACCCCCCGGGCCCAGCCGGCTGGAAGCCGCCCGGGGCTGACGGCCCCTCCTGGACAGGCGGCACATACAGTTCATTGGCAATGGACCGGTTGAACACCTGCAGGTTGATATCCCCGGCAAAGGCGTTCACCAGAGGGATCACATCCCCCATGTTGTTGCTCTGTTCAAAAAAGGTCATGGCCGGCCGTTGGCCCGTAATGTCCACCATGGCGGCATCCAGGCTCACGCTTTCCCCGAAATGGGTCAGGCTGCCGTACAGCACATAATCGGCACCCAGGCCCTGGCCGATGACCTGGGCCTGGGCCGCGGTCAGATCCCCCTGGGCCCCGGCCATGGCCGCGTCAACCGTGGCCCGGTCCAGCACAGCCACCTTGCCCGGGTCTGACAGCCGGGAGACCAGCATGGAAAAAAGCCCGTTCTGCAGAAAGGTCAGATCCTGGGGGGAGTTCATGGTAAAGGGTAGGACCGCCACGGTTTTCGGGGCGGCAGATACCGTTCCCGTCAGGGCGCCCAAAGTAAAAATGACAACCATGCATCCGGTCAATGCCGCTGCAAACAGTCTGGATTTCAATTCAATACTCCTTGAATATCGGGGTCAGGCCCGAAGCGAGGGCTTGTTTTTAATCCGGCAAATCCCGTGCGCTGCGCCGATCCCCTGTTGTTTTATTCGAATTGGACGGTACTATATCTTAACCCGGTCCATCAGACAACCCTTTTGAACAGCTTTTCCATCTGGGTTTTATCAAAGGTCACCACCGCGGGCCGGCCATGGGGACAATGAAACGGGTTGGCGCAGGCAAACAGGTCTTTGATCAATGCGTCCATTTCCTGCCGGGTCATGGATCGATTGGCCCGCAGGGCATGGTGGCAGGCCATGGAAACCAGGCAGGCCTCCTGCCACTGGGCCGTGGCCGGGGTATCGCCGGTTTCCATGAGGGTTTCCACAATTCCCGTCACCAGGGTCTTGACTGATTTGTCTCCCAGAATGCCGGGCACGGCCCTGATCACAAAGGTGGTGCCTCCGAAGGGTTCGATCACAAGACCCAGACCCGCCAGATCCGTGAGCATCCCGGACAAAAGATCCGCCTCCCCGGCGCTCAACTCCAGGGTTTCGGGCACCAGCAGGTACTGACTGTCCGGCGAAAGTGTCTCATGCCGGCGCCTCAAAGCCTCATACACCACCCGCTCATGGGCCGCATGCTGGTCCACCAGCATCAGGTATCCGTCCTGCTCGGCAACGATATAGGTGCCCAGGGCCTGGCCCAGGACCCGGGGAGGCGGGGCAGGCATCCGGGGGTCAAATGCGGCATCCGGTTCCCGGACCTGCATCACCCCGTACGGCCCGGCCGGCTGAAGGACCGGATCTGCCGGAACCCCCGGGGCGTCCCTGCCTGATCCGGGGGAAGGGTCGGATAAACCGGGCATTCCCGCCGATGCAGGGGGCCGGTCCGGTATCCGGCCCGCATCAGAAGCGTCCGCACCCGAAGCCTCCCACGGGAGCGGGACCTGGACCGCCGGACACGCAGGGCTTAAGAACGTCCGGGGCCTGCCTGGGTCCGCCGGGGTCCTGGGACCCGGCCCTTGCCCGGATCCGGCATAGGCGGCCACCTGCTGCTGGGCCGTGAAAAGGGCGCTGCCCACGGCCGCTGCCACTGCCTGGTATACCGGCTGGGGAGCCAGAAACTTGATTTCCCGCTTGGATGGATGCACATTCACATCCACCTGGTCACAGGGCAGATCACAGCACACCACGGCCACAGGGAACCGGCCCTTCATGATGCGGCCGGCATACCCCCTGAACACGGCCGCCACCACCCCGCTGTCATGCACCAGACGGCGGTTCACAAACAGGTAGATGCGCCCGGAGGTGGCCCGGGTCATTGCCGGGTTGGCACAGACACCGGTGATGTGAACGGTCCCGGTGTCATGATTCAGGGGATACAGCTGGTCTGCCGCCTCTTTTCCCAGCACCAGCGCGGCCCGGTGCAGCCGATCCTGGCCCGGGGGGAAATGCCGGACCAGCCGGCCCCCGGCCACCAGGCGGAACCCCACGGCCGGGTTTCCCAGGGCCATGCCCGAAAGGGTGTCGGTAATGTGCCCTGCCTCGGTGGCATCGGCCTTGAGAAATTTGCGCCGGGCCGGGGTGTTGAAAAACAGGTGTTTCACTTCCACCAGGGTGCCGGCCGGGGCCCCGGTATCTGACACCTGCATGAGTTTGCCGCCGGCCATTTCCAGCCGGGTGGCGGTATCGGCGTCCTTTGGACGGGTCACCAGGCAGAACCGGGAGACCGATGCAATGGACGGCAGGGCCTCTCCCCGGAACCCGAAGGTATGGATGGCAGACAGGTCCGCCTGGGTGTAGATCTTGCTGGTGGCATAGCGCTCAATGGCCAGCAGGGCCTGGTCCCGGGAAAGGCCCGACCCGTTATCCGACACCCGGATCAGGGTTTTCCCCCCGTTTTCAATCTCGATGGTGATCCGGGACGCCCCGGCATCGATACTGTTTTCCACCAGCTCCTTGACCACGGACGCCGGCCGCTGCACCACCTCTCCGGCCGCAATCTGATTGGACAGGATATCGGGCAGAATGCGGATCATTCACTTTTTTCCTGCCTGACAAACCGGAGCAGAAACTCAGAATCTTTGGGACTCAAGTCAAACTGCAGGGCCGCGGCATCCGCCAGTTTGGCCGGCGGGGTTTCCGGTGATTTCTTGCGCTGATCGCTCACCCACTGGATCGCTTTTTTCAGGGCATCGCCCTGGGGCTGGACATGGCTCATTGTTTTTCTCCTTTTCCTTACAGGGTGGGGAACCGCCGGTCCAGGCCCAGGGATTTTTCCACCCCGTATCCGGCCTGCACCAGAGACAGTTCATCAAACCGGTCCGCCATCATCTGGATGCCGATGGGCAGCCCTTTGGCGGAAAAACCCGCCGGCACGGATATGCCGGGCACCCCGGCCATATTGGCGGACAGTGTAAATATATCGGTCAAATACATGGTCAAAGGATCATGGGTTTTTTCCCCCAGACGGAACGCCGGGGTCGGCGCCACCGGAGACAGCAGGATGTCGCAGGTTTCAAACGCCTTTGAAAAATCGGCCATGATCAGTGCCCGAACCTGGGAGGCTTTTCGGTAATAGGCATCATAATATCCGGCAGACAGGGCATAGGTGCCGATGATGATCCGGCGCTGGACCTCCGGACCGAACCCGGTGGACCGGGTCTGCTTGTACATGTCCTCAAGGTCTGAGGCTTCCAGGGCCCGGAACCCGTATTTCACGCCGTCAAACCGGGCCAGATTGGCGCTGGCCTCACACGGGGCGATGATGTAATAAGCTGCCACCACATATTCGGTGTGGGGCAAAGATACGGGTCTGGTTTCAGCCCCCAGGTCCTCCATCTGACGTCTGACCGTGTCGAACACCGCCCGGACGTCCGGGTCCATGCCCGGCATCCCCAGATATTCCTCCGGAATGCCCACGGTCATGCCTTTCAGGCCGTTTCTTTCAAAATCTGTCATGCCGGCGGTAAAATCCGGCACCGGCTCCCGGGCCGCGGTGGAGTCTTTTGGATCATGGCCGGCGATCTGGTTCAGCAACAGGGCCGCATCCTCCACGGTGCGGGCGATGGGCCCGATCTGATCCAGGGAGGACGCATAGGACACCAAGCCGAACCGGGACACCCGGCCGTAGGTGGGTTTCAGCCCCACCACCCCGCAGTGGGAGGCGGGCTGCCGGATGGACCCGCCGGTATCAGAGCCCAGGGCCGCACAGCAGAACCGGGCGGCCACCGCAGCCGCAGATCCGCCGCTGGAGCCGCCGGGCACATGGTCGGTGTGCCAGGGGTTTTTTGTGGGAAAATAGGCGGAATTCTCCGTGGAGGACCCCATGGCAAACTCATCCATGTTGGTTTTACCGATCAGGACACACCTTGCCTGTCTGAGTTTTTCCACCACAGTGGCATCGTATTGGGGCACAAAATTCTCCAGAATTTTCGATCCGCAGGTGGTGGGCACCCCCTGTGTACACAACAGGTCTTTGAGGGCCACAGGAATCCCTGTCAGCGGGGCATGACTGCCGGATGCGATCTGCTGATCCGCCGCTTTGGCCTGCGCCATGGCGCCGGACCGGTCCACAAAGATAAAGCTGCGGATCCCGGGATCAAGGGCGTCGATGCGGGCAAGAAACGACCGGGTCAGCTCACAGGCGGAAATTTTTCTTTTACCCAGCAGCCGGGAGGCCTTTGCCAGGCTCAATGTGTGTAAATCCATTGGCGGTTTCCTTACAGTTTGATCCGGCAGCCGGATGGTTATTTCACCACCCGGGGGACCAGGTAATAATCAGCGTCTTTTTCCGGGGCATTGGCCAGGGTCACCGCCGGTCCGGGACTGGGGTGCACCACATCCTCACGCAGCACATTGTGCATGAACGCGGCACCAGATGCCGGGGCGACACCCGTGACATCCACATGGGCCAGGGTATCCATGTATGCCAGAATACTGCTCAACTGGCCGCACAGGGCCGCTTTGTGCTGTTCATCGATATTCAGCCGTGCCAGGTGGGCGATATTTTCAACCTCTTTTTCAGAAATCTTCATGTTCAATCCTTTATAATAATCATGCCGTTGATCCCGGCCTGGTTCAACCGGCTCAGATACTGGGCTGCTGCATCCCTTGTGGCAAAGGTCCCCACCCGCACCCGGTACCAGGTGACATCGTCAATGCGCTTGGTGGTCCGTGTGGCGGCAAATCCTTTTTCATCCAGTAAAGTCATCTGGGTCACGGCGTCCATAAAGGATTGAAACGCCGCCACCTGGATGGTGTAACGGCCGGAGGGATCCACCTCTTTGACAGGCCCGGACGAAGATGCTGTTTTTTCAACACCCGTGCCCGGGGGGCCTGCCGGCCGTTCACCCGGCGCTGTTACGCTGTTGAGCGTGGCGGCTTTTCTGCTGTATTTCACCGGTACCGCCCCGTCCGGACCCCCTTCATCTGCCGCCAGCGTCTGATGAAGGGCGTTATCCTTGTTTTCCGGTTCAGACAGCATCCCTGAAGGTGTCTGGATGTCTGCGGGGGTGTCTTCAGCATCCTCAGGGAAGACCGGAATCGTCATCTCTTCAGCGCCGGCCGCCTCGTTCAGGGCGTCATAATAATGCAGCAC
>DATHSR010000124.1:0-4899 GCA_035464035.1 Desulfotignum sp.
GAACCGAAAAAAAATGATCTGGACATGAATCTCTTTGACAAGGTTCTGCACCGGTTGTGTCTGACCCCCATCGGACTGGCCGGCCTGATCCTGCTGCTGCTGCTGCCTTTTATCCCGCCTTTCAACCAGGAATACATGCTCAGGTGGCTCATTTACTGCGGGTTCATTGCCGCCATGAGCGTGGGATTCGATTTTACGGCCGGATTTATCAATATCGTCAATTTCGGGTACATGGCCGTGGCAGGTGTCGGCGGATACACTTCGGCCCTGCTGGTGATCAATACCGGGTTGTCCCCGTGGATCGCCATGGCAGCCGGCGGGGTGACCGCCGCCATCCTGGGGCTGATTATCGGCATGATCTCTTTGCGGCTGCGGGGAATTTTCGCCGCCTGTCTGTCCTGGTTCTTCGGCCTGGCCCTCATGGGCCTGGCCATCAAGATGGTCTGGCTGACCCGGGGGCCCCTGGGTCTGCGCACTCCCCGCCTGTTTGAGACGGAATCCAATCTGCCGTTTTATTTTTTGATCGTTATCCTGGTATATCTCACCTATCTGATCTGCAAATGGGTGGTGCGGTCCAAAATGGGCCTGGCGTTCAAAGCCATCGGCCAGAACATGGATGCGGCCAGAACTTCCGGGATCGATCCGGTGTTCTACCGGGTATTCAATTTTACCATGTCCTGTGCCATCGCCGGTGTTCTGGGGGGCTTTTACGCCCATTTTTACGGCATTCTGACCCCGGACATGATGCATACCTCCAAGACGGTGGAGGTTCTGGCCGTGGCCTATATCGGGGGCCGGGGCAGCCTGTGGGGCGGTGCGGTGGTGGCCTTCCCGTTTATCTTTGTCATGGAGATCGTTAGGTCCACCCTGTCCCATCTGCCCGGACTGAACCTGATCATTTACGCACTGGTGCTGATTCTGGTGATGATCTATTATCCGGGCGGGTTTTCCTATTTTTACAACACCCACATCCGGCAGCCCAAAAACGCGGTATTGAGATACCTTCTGAACGGCAGAACGGCATAAACAAAATGGCAACAAAAAAAGAAACAAACCTGAAAGGAGTTGAACAACCATGAAAACCAATGCAAGAGCAGTCGTGATCGGCGGAGGGGTCATCGGCGTCTCCGTGGCCTATCACCTGGCAAAATATGGATGGAAAGATGACGTGGTGCTTGTGGAAAAACATGAGCTGACCTCCGGGTCCACCTGGATGGCGGCAGGAAACGTGTCATTTTTTCATTCCAATTATTACGGCACCCAGGTGAACAAGAAAAGCATCGAGATCTACAAGAACCTGGAAAAAGAAACCGGCCAGCCCGCCGGATGGCATACCACCGGTTCCATCAGAACCGCGGACAACCCGGGCAGAATGGATGAACTGGGATATGCCTATTCCATGAACCGGTGCATCGGTCTGGACGTGTCCTACGTCACGCCCGAAGAGATGAAAAAACTGCACCCGTATATGAATATCGACGGACTGATCGGCGGTCTTTACTGGCCCGATGACGGGGATGTGGACCCCAACTCCGTGACCCAGGCCATGGCCAAGGGGGCCCGGCAGAACGGCGTTGAATTCAACCTGCACACCCGGGTGACCGGCATCCATCAGAAATCCAGCGGCGAATGGGTGGTGCAGACCGACAAGGGCGATATCACCTGTGAGTATGTGGTGAACGCTGCCGGTTTGTGGGCGCCCGAGGTGTCCAAAATGGTGGGCCTGGAAATTCCCTCCATCTCCATTGCCCATACCCATATCCTGTATGAGAAGATCCAGGCCATTGACGAGGCAGACGGCTATCTGCCCCTGGTGCGTGATCCGGACAAATCCATCTACCTGCGCCAGGAGATGGATTCTCTGATTCTCGGGATGTATGAAGCCAACGGTCAGCAGTGGAAGCGCCGGGGTGTGCCCTGGGATTACGCCCAGGAGGAGCTGAATCCGGACCTGGACAACATTGCCGACTGCATTCAGGCCGGTATCGACCGGTTCCCCATTCTGGGGGACACCGGGTTCAAGCATATCACCGCCGGGCCCATCACCTATACCCCCAACGGCGATCCCCTGGTGGGACCTGCCGCACCGCTGAAGAATTTTTTCCAGGCCTGCGGGTACAGCTTCGGCATCACCCAGGCCGGGGGCATCGGCCACTACCTGGCCGGGTGGATGATGAACGGTGAGCCGGAGATCGACCTGTGGCCCATGGATTCCCGTCGGTACGGCTCGTTTGCCAACTGGGCCTACAACACCGAAAAGATTGCGGACACCTACCCGCGCCTGTATTCCATCATCTATCCCAATGAGTTCAGGGATGCGGCCCGGCCCAACCGCACCAGTCCGATTTATGAATACCAGAAGCAGGCCAATGCGGTGTTCGGGGACTACTATGGCTGGGAATGCCCCAACTATTTTCCGCCCAAAGGGGAAGACGGGTATGAAACCCCATCCTGGCGGCGCTCCAATGCGTTCAAGCATGTGGGGGCCGAATGCAGGCATGTGATGGAAAAGGCGGGAATCATCGACCTGACCCGGTTTGCCAAGACAAAAATCTTTGGACCCGGTGCCAAAGACTGGCTCAACAACATGACCTGCCAGAAGGTGCCGGAAAAAGACGGCCGCATTGCCTTGAGCCCCATGCTGGATCACAACGGCAACTTCAAGTCAGACATGACCGTGACCCGGGTCAATGAAAATGAGTTTTTCTGTGTCACCGCCTCTGTGGGTAAAAAACACGACCAGCACTGGATGATCGAGAACCTGCCCAAGGACGGGTCGGTGTGCATGGAAGATCTCACCTACCAGATGGGCTGTCTGGTTCTGGTGGGTCCCAAATCCAGAGACGTGCTGGCCAAGGTGGCCTATGACGATGTGTCCAATGAAGCGTTCAAGTTCGGTACGTCCAGAGAGATTTACGTGGGACGAACCAAGTGCCGGGTGAACCGAATGAACTATGTGGGGGAGCTGGGATTTGAAATCTTTCATCCCATCCAGCACCAGATCACCTTGTACCACGATCTGATGAACGCGGGCGCTGGTTTTGACATCCGTCTCATCGGCATGCATGCCATGGATTCCATGCGCCTGGAAAAAGGGTATCTGGCCTGGAAGAGCGAGATGAATGTCCACCATACCCCCCTGGAAACCAATGTGGCATGGACCGTGAAAATGGACAAAGAGTTCATCGGCAAAAAAGGGCTGGAAAAGCAGCAGAAGCAAGGAATCCCCCTGAAACTGGTGTGCATGGTGGTGGAAGCTGCGGATGCCGATCCCTTCGGGTATAACCCCATTTTTGCCGGTGAGGAGCGCATCGGCATGACCTCTTCCGGCGGTTACGGCCACCGGGTGGGAAAAAGCATTGCCATGGGGTATGTGAAACCAGCGTTCGCCAAAGAGGGCACAACGCTGGAAGTGGAGATCCTGGGACGCAAGCGCAGCGCCAGTGTGGTGGCCATGCCCCTGTATGATCCCAAAAACGAAAAAATGAAAAGCTAACATCGACTGTTTGAGGTTAAGATATGAAAATCTGTGTGTGTGTAAAACATGTGCCGGACACGGCAGCCACCATCAGGATCGAGGGAGAGGCCGGATTCAAGGATTCGGAAATCAAGTTTGTGGTCAACCCCTATGATGAATACGGGGTGGAAGAAGCGGTCAAGCTGGTGGAAAAAAACGGCGGTGAAGTGGTGATCGTCACCGTAGGCAAACCCGAGGCAGAAGCCACCATCCGGTCTGCCCTGGCCATGGGGGCGGAACGGGGTATTCTGGTGACCACTGAGAATCAGTTCCTGGATCCAACGCTTACGGCCAGGGCATTGAAGGCCGCTATTGAAAAAGACGGGCTGCCGGACATTATTTTTACCGGCAAAGGCTCGGTGGATACGGAGACTTTTCAGACCCAGTACCGGCTGGCCGGATATCTCGGGCTGCCGGTGGTCAATGAAGTGAGCGGTCTGACGGTGGACGGCGGCAAGGCCGTGGCGGAGCTGGAAGTGGGCGGCGGTGACAGGCAGGTCATTGAAATGAGCCTGCCCTGTGTCATCGGGGCCACCAAAGGTCTCAACGAACCCAGATATCCCAAGTTTCCCGATATCATGAAAGCCAAGAAAAAGAAAATTGACCAGATGACCCTGGCAGACCTGGGAGTGGACGGTGCCGCCGGTGCCGTGACCCTGGAAAAACTGGAGCCGGTGCCGGAAAGATCGGGCGCCAAAATGATTGAAGGGTCTGTGGAAGACCAGGTCACCGAACTGATCCGGATTCTCAAGGAAGAGGAAAAGGTTTTATAATATAAGGAGAATGTTGTTATGGCCAGGACGGGCATATTAATTGAAACGGAAAACAATGCGGTCAAGGAAACCTCGCTGGGGGTGATGACTGCCGCAGCCGGTCAGGAAATCATTGCGCTGGTAACCGATGCAGATCCGGCAGGTCTCAGGGAAAAACTGGCGGCGTACGGGGCTGCAAAAATCGTGAAACTGGGGGCATCCGGCGGGGATGTCACCGCCAGCCCGGACCTGCTGGCCCGGGCCCTGGCGGCCGCGGTCAAGGAATTTGGCCTGGCCGCCCTGGCAGGCACGGCATCCACCACGGGAAAGGATGTGTTTGCACGTCTTGCCGCAGTCATGGACCTGCCCCTGGTGTCCGACTGTGTGGCCCTGGATATTGCCGCAAAAACCGCGAAAAAATCCCATTTTTCCGGCAAGACCTTTGCCACCCTCAACGTGAATGCGCCGGTAATTCTGGCAACGGTGCGGCCCAATGCCATAGAGGCGAAACCGGCGGAAGCTGCCGGAGACATCGCGGAATTCATTGCAGATGCGGCCGATCCCGGACAGGTGATCGTCAGGGAAGTGAAAAAAGGCGCGTCCGGCAAGATCGATCTCACCGAGGCGCCC
>DATHSR010000125.1:0-3473 GCA_035464035.1 Desulfotignum sp.
CGGGTACAACGCCGCAGTCAAGGATCTCCAGGACGAAATAAAATCGCTGGAAAGCAGACTGGAAACCCTGCCGCAAAAAGAGATCGACCTGACGGAGTTGAAAGCCGCCGTTGCCTCAGCACGCAAAGCCGGTGATATCGAGCAGCGCCTGAATGACATGACAACAAAGGCAGCCCAGGAAAAAGCCGCCTGCGAAAAAGAATTTGCCAGACTGGGGAACTTTCACGGGGATGCAGACGCCCTGTTATCCCTGGGGCTGCCGGTTGCTGAAACCCTGGACCGGTTTGAAAAACAAACCGATGACCTCATGGAGCAGTCCAGAACCGCATCCCAGAAAAAACAGGAAACCGAAGCGGAAAAAAAACAGGCGGAACAGGAGTTAAACGCGCTGCTGCTAAAGGAAGATGTCCCGAAAATCGCCGATCTGGAGGCGTCCCGGAAGGCACGTGACCAGGGATGGTCCCTGATCAAACAGACATATATCCAGCAGCGCGATATCGGCAGCGTTCAGGCAGATGCATCCGGATCTGATTTACCGGCCGTGTATGAAAAAAAGGTCGCGCTGGCAGACCGTATATCCGACCGCCTGAGGCTGGATGCGGACCAGGTGGTGAAACGGGCAAACCTGGAAGCCCAAATTGATCACATGACTTCTCGAATCGCCGACCTGTCAACGATTCTCGAAAAAACAAAACAGGCCCGGGCGGATCTGGACACCCGGTGGGCCGCCATCTGGAAACCGCTGCATGTTGCCGCCGGCACCCCCCGGGAAATGAAGCAGTGGGTGCTCAAAGCGGAACGGCTGATCGAAAAGATTCATGCGGCAAAAGAGACTTCAGCCAGAGAAAAAAAACTGAAAGAAGCGTGTGATCATCTCAAGGGATTGACGGCACAGCAGATCGCCGGGTTTGATCCGCCGGCCAAAATTCAGGGAAAGAGCCTGGAAGCATTGATTTCCCTGTGTGAACAGCGCATCGAAACAGAGCAGAAAGCCCGGGACAAGCGTCAAAACATTGCGCATTCACTCAAAGACCTGCATATCCGGCTGAAGCGGACCAGAGATGACCTGAAAGCGGTTGAAACCGGTTTGATCACCTGGACGGGGGAGTGGGAAAAAGCCATCTGCGGCCTGGGCCTGAACCCGGATACCCACCCGGAAACCGCCCTGGAAACCTTTGATCACCTGGTGTCGTTCTTTAAAAAGTTTGATCAGTCTGAAGAGCTGCGCAAACGAATTTACGGCATGGACAAGGTCAATGAGGAATTTCACAGGCGGGTTCACGAACTTGCCGCAAGTATGGAAATAAAGACAGAGGACCGGGATGCATTGACAATTGCCGGCCAGCTCCACCGGGACCTGAATGCGGCCCGGGAAGCCCGGGCAAGCTTGATCAGAATCAAGGATCAGATGGATGAAAAAAACCAGGAGATCAAGGATGTCACCATCACCATCCGCCGGTCACAGGAAAAGATCAGTGAACTGAAAACCCGGGCCGGGGTGGATACGGTGGAGGAACTGGTCGCGGCCGGTGAAAAATCAACCCACAAACGGGACCTGATCAAACAGATTGAAGCGCTGGAACAGGAACTGAACCGCCATGGGGACGGGTTCGGCATTGAAGCGCTGGAAGCGGAGGTGACCCGTTCAGACATTGACGGTATCGAAGGGGACATAGACAGAATAGCCAGTGAGCTCAGAGAGCTTCAATCTGAAAGAGACACGCTGCGGGATCAGCGGCAGACCATTCAGCATGAGATCCGGCAGAATGACGGGAGTGCCGTGGCAGCCAATGCGTCTGAAGAAGCAGAAGCCTACCTGTCCAGCATCACCGAAAATGCCGAGCAGTATCTGCGCTTCCAGATCGCCTCCCTGATCCTGGAACAGCAGATAGAAGCGTACAGAAAGGAAAATCAGGCCCCTGTCCTAAGCAGAGCCGGTGACCTGTTTTCAAAGCTGACACGGGGTTCTTACGCAGGTCTGAGGGATGAACTGGATGCTGCCGGAAAGCCGGTGCTGCTGGGTGTCCGGCCGGACGATCAGGAGGTGGCCGTCGACGGCATGAGTGACGGATCCCGGGACCAGCTCTATCTGGCCCTGCGCATTGCCACGCTGGAGCAGCATCTGAAAAAGGGGGAACCCATGCCTTTTGTGGTGGATGATATCCTGATCGGGTTTGATGATCACCGCACCCGGGTCTGCCTGGAGGTGCTGGCACAACTGTCCACCCGCATCCAGGTCCTTGTTTTTACGCACCACAGACGGGTGCTGGAGCTGGCAGACACCTGTCATGAGACCGACAAGATCTTTCAGCACGCGCTTTCCTGACGAATCGAACAGGGTCTGAAGAACACAATTGAGACCACAGAATGCCATAGCGTTTGTCGACACGGAAATCGATCCTGAAAGCGGCCGGATTCTTGATCTGGGCGGCATCAAAGAGGACGGGAACACGTTTCATTCCGGTTCTGCCGCCGGGTTTGCCCAATTTCTGAAGGGCACCCGGTTTTTATGCGGCCACAATCTCATCCGCCACGATGTGACCTATATCAGCCATGAGGTGGAAAAAGCGGGCATTGACCGGGCCGATATGATTGACACCCTGTTTCTGTCTCCCCTGCTGTTTCCCGCCAGGCCCTACCATGCCCTGGTCAAGGACGACAAATTACAGACCCAGGATCTGAGCAATCCGTTGAATGATGCTGTCAAGGCCAGGGATCTGTTTTATGACGAGGTGGCTGCTTTTGCGCAGGCAGACAGGGATTTGCAGCAGATTTTCTTTTTTCTTCTCCATGACAAACCCGGATTTCAGGGGTTTTTCAGGTATCTGGGGTTTTGTGGAGATGACACCGCCTGCATTGAAGATCTGATTTTGAAAACATTTCATTTAAAGATCTGCCGCCATGCGGACCTGGAAAAACTGATCACCGAATTTCCCGTGGCCCTGGCCTTTTGCCTGTCCCTGGTTCATGCGGATGACCGGTATGCCATGACCCCGCCCTGGGTGTTGAACACCTGTCCGGAAATTGAACAGGTGATCTATCTGTTACGGAATCATCCCTGCCTGACCGGGTGTGACTACTGCGAAAAGGCCCTGGATATCCACCGGGGCCTGAAGAAATTTTTCGGGTTTGACGCTTACAGGACCTATGGCGGGGAAGCGTTGCAGGAACAGGCGGTTCAGGCCGCCATGGACGGGAAATCCCTGCTTGCGGTCTTTCCCACCGGGGGCGGTAAATCTCTCGCATTCCAGGTGCCTGCCCTCATGAGCGGGGAAAACACCCGGGGACTGACCATTGTCATTTCTCCGTTGCAGTCGTTGATGAAAGATCAGGTTGACAACCTGGAAAAGATTGGGATTCCCGATGCCGTCACCATCAACGGGCTGCTGGATCCCATCGAGCGGGCCATCGCGTTTGAGCGGGTGGAAAACGGCACGGCATCCATTCTCTACCTGTCTCCGGAATCCCTGCGG
>DATHSR010000126.1:0-2254 GCA_035464035.1 Desulfotignum sp.
CTGCCGCAATCCCGGCGGCGGCAGCCGCCGCAATTCCCCGCAGCCCCCCTGTATGGGGCACCACCACGCTTTTGACATTTTTTATGATGTTGCCGCTGGCCTCGATCTTTACCCGGTCCGGCAGATCCCCGAGCACGGCTGCGGCCCGGGCTGCGGCATAGGCCACGGCAACGGGTTCGGTGCATCCCATGGCCGGCACCAGTTCTTCTTTGAGAATATCCAGGTATGCCCGGTACCGGGCCTCTGTTTTTTCCATTTCCGTTTCCTTAGGGTAAAAGAGCTTTTTCAGACCGCCGGCACCATATCTCAATTGAATGGCCCAATCAAATAAAATTACCATGAAACGACATTTAAAGGCTGTTATTTTTTTGCCGCTTCTGATATGTAGGTGTCAACACAGGCATGAAGCCTGAAGCAAAAAAAAAGACCCCTTTTGTAAACACATGTGTGAACCCGCTGCCATGAAGGCATGTCCCGGAACCGGGATGTTGTTTTCATGGTTTTTTTTTGCAAAGGAGTGTGGCATGGCTTTGTTATACCGGACAGATAAGAATAAAAAATTAAATAAAGGATTTGGAAAACAGCTTCCGGCACCTGGGACCCACCGGGGTTTTCTGACGGTTCTGGGCGGCTGGACCATCCTGCTGCTGATGGGTGTCACAGGCGTGTTGTTTTCAGCCGGCTGGGGCATTGCATGGGCCGGCGGCAGCGAGGTCCGCATTGCCGACAGCAAAGGGGACTGGGGAGATCCCACCCCGTTCAGGCACTACCCCCGGGGGCCCGGGTATGTGCGTATGTCATGGGTGTTTGACACCCTGGTGTGGAAGGACCAGAACGGATTTGTGCCGGGCCTGGCCAATGAATGGGTCTATGATCCGGAAAAACTGGCTTTTTCCTTTCATCTGAACCCATCTGCCCTATGGCATGATGGTGTGCCCGTGACCGCCCATGATGTGGTGTTCACCATTGCCTACTTTCAGCAGCACCCTTACCAGTGGATCTCCATCGATGCCCTGGACCGGGCCGAAGCCGTGGATGACCACACCGTGATTATCTATCTGTCAAAACCCTATGCCCCGTTCCTTCCGGATATCGGCGGCACCATGCCGGTGATTCCAAAACATGTCTGGGAAAAGATCATTGATCCCAGATCCTGCATCGAACCGGGCTGTATGGTGGGCAGCGGGCCCTATGTGTTCAAAGATTTTGACAAAACCCAGGGCACCTATCTGTTCGAGGCGTTTGAAGACTATTACCAGGGCCCGCCGAAAAAAAAGCGCCTGATCTATGTCCGCACCTCAAAGGCGCTCATGTCTCTTGCCACCGGCCAGGTGGACCTGGCCAACATCCAGCCGGACATGGCAGCCGCCCTGGAAAAAAAAGGACTGACCGTTATTGAAGATGAACGGGGCTGGAACAAGAAACTGATGATCAATCACACCAAGGCCCCTTTTGATGACCGAACCTTCCGTCAGGCCCTGGCCTATGCCATCGATCAGCAGGAGATCATCGACAAGTCCCACCGGGGATTCGGCACCCCGGCCTCCTACGGCCTGCTGAGCATCGATCATGAGATGTACAACCCGGACACCCCGGCCTATCCCCACAACCCGGAAAAGGCCAGAGAAATGATTACCTCCCTGGGCTGGACCCCGGGGCCGGACGGGGTGTTTCATAAGGACGGGCAGCCCCTGGCCGTGGAACTGATCGCCTCCAATCTCACCGTGGCCGGGGAAACTGTGGCGGACCGGGACGGGGAGATCATTGCCCGGCAACTGACCCGAATCGGCATCAAAGTCACCCTGGTGAACCAGGAGCAGACCACAACGGACAGCCGGGTGAAAACCTGGGAGTTCGACCTGGCTGTGTCCGGCCACGGCGGCATTTCCGGGGACCCCAAGGTGCTCAATGAAATGATATCCTCGACATATGGGGCCGGATCGGTGAACAGCGCCCGGTATGACGGGTGCCAGGAACTCAACGCCCTGATGGCGGCCCAGATGATTGAGATGGACCCGGAAAAACGAAAACGCCTGGTATTTGAAATTCAGGCGGTCTATGCCCGGGAGATGCCGGCCATCTCCCTGTACTATCCCGTGACCCTGGCCGCCTTCAACCCGGACAAAGGCATTGAATGGTTTTACACCCGGGGCGGGATCAGCAAGGGCGTGCCCATCCCTCAGAACAAACTGTCGCTGGTCCGGTAAAGCTGTGATCCGGTAATGTGACTCGTTGACAGGGACATTATGCATTC
>DATHSR010000127.1:0-8117 GCA_035464035.1 Desulfotignum sp.
GACCTCTTTGGGGGCACAGGTCTGGGCCAGTACTGAATCGACGGCCCGGGCCAGGGTCCAGGCCCGGTTGAAGGTGGGAATAATCACACTGATCTGAGGCGCAGCCGGCTGTTTCATCATCGAAGCGTTATACCACAGCCGCCTTTTTTTTTACAAACCGGAAACGCGCTTTTTCTGTTCTGCCGGGATAGTCGACTGTTCCAAAACCATTGCACACAGGCCTGAAAGCACAAATCAACCGGAACCTGCGGCCGGTGCAGCACAAAATGGCCAAACCATTTAAAAAATTTTAAAATCATGAGCAGAATCAAGGCCATAGAATATTTTACTCTTGCTTTTTCCAAAAAAATTTTCCATAATGCGGTTTGTTCTTTTTAATATTGAGTAATCCTTGACAACCCCATCCAAATCACTTAATGAAAGCCCTTAAAATTTTTGGATATGCATCACCTTATGAATTGAGGACATTATGGCAAAAGGCAAATCAGTCACCCATGTAATTGATACCCACTGGTGCAAAGGGTGCGGTATCTGTGTTCATTTCTGCCCCAAACAGGTGCTGGAACTGGACAAAAACAGCAAAGCCCGGGCAGTCCGGCCCGAAGACTGCATCGCATGCAGGCTGTGCGAACTCCGGTGCCCGGATCTGGCAATACAAATCAAAGAAACCCAGGAAGAGGATCATGATGTTGAAAAATAATATCCGGTTTGTGCAGGGGAATGAAGCCTGTGTGGAAGGGGCCCTGTATGCCGGGGTCAATTTTTTCGCAGGATATCCCATCACCCCGTCCACGGAAATTGCAGAGCATCTGGCGGAAAGACTCCCCCGGCAGGGGGGGAAATTTATCCAGATGGAAGATGAAATCGCCTCCATGGGCGCTATTCTCGGAGCGTCCCTCACAGGCAAGAAAGTGATGACCGCAACCTCCGGCCCGGGATTTTCTCTGAAACAGGAAGCACTGGGTTACGCCTGCATGGCTGAAATCCCCTGTGTCATTGCCAATGTTCAACGGGGCGGGCCGTCCACCGGCAATCCCACCCATGTCAGCCAGGGGGATGTCAACCAGGCCAGATGGGGAACCCACGGTGACCATGCCATTATCGCCCTGACGGCATCCAACAACCAGGATGTGTTCAAGATCACGGTGGAAGCCTTCAACCTGGCGGAAACCTACCGGACTCCGGTCATCGTCCTTTTGGATGAAGTGGTGGGACATATGCGGGAAAAACTCACCCTCCCGGAGCCCGATGAAATTCCGGTGGTCACAAGGCTGCGCACCTCCGTGCCCAAAGGGGTGGATTACCATCCCTATCTGCCCAGAGAAGACGGCCGCCTGCCCATGTCGGATTTCGGGGCCGAGCACCGGTACAATGTCACCGGCCTTTTCCATGACATGTGGGGGTTTCCCAGCAACAACCCCAAGGTGGTCAGCGAACTGCTGCGCCATCTGGTGGACAAGATCGAAAACAATGTCAACAGCATCACCATGTACAAGGAATACTGGCTGGACGATGCGGATTACATTCTGGTATCTTACGGGTCATCGGCGCGGTCCGCCATTCATATCGCCAAAAACCGGCGGGCCAGAGGCGTGAAGATCGGTGTTCTGGAGCTTCAGACCCTGTGGCCGTTTCCCGCCGACATGGTCAGAGAAAAATGTGCCAACGCCAGAGCCGTGCTGGTGGTGGAAATGAACATGGGCCAGGTGGTCACCCAGGTGAAAAGTGCGGTGGACAACCCAAACAACGTATTTCTGGCCAACCGCATCGACGGCCAGCTCATCTCTCCCACTGACATCAAAACCATTCTGCGAATGATCCAGGGAAAGGGGGTGTAACATGACCACCAAGCCGTTTGACTTCAAAGACTATATCCGAAGCCGTTTTTTTCCCCATATCTGGTGCCCGGGCTGCGGCCACGGCATTGTGCTGGGATCTCTGCTCCGGGCGATTCATGAACTGGGGCTGGACAAAAACGAAATCGTGATGACCTCAGGGATAGGATGCTCCTCCCGGATCTCGGGATATGTGGATTTTCACTCGCTGCACACCATCCACGGAAGGGCCCTGACCTTTGCCACCGGTGTCAAGCTGGCCAAGCCGGGCATTACCGCCATTGTGCCCATGGGTGACGGCGACGCCCTGGCCATCGGCGGCAACCACTTTATCCATTCAGCCCGGCGCAACATTGACATCACCGCCATTGTCATGAACAACCGGATCTACGGCATGACCGGCGGTCAGTTCTCGCCGCTGTCCGGCCTGGGGAAAAAAGCCACCACCGCCCCCTATTCCACCATTGACAATCAGTTTGACGTGGTGGAGCTGGCCAGAAGTGCGGGGGCCACGTTTGTGGCCAGATCCACCGTGTTTCACGCCACCGAGTGCAAGGACCTTTTGAAAAAAGCGATCCAGCACAAAGGCTTTTCCGTGGTGGAGATTCTTTCCCAGTGCCCCACCTATTTTGGACGGAAAAACAAGGAAGGGGATGCGGTCCAGATGATGGAAGCGTTCAAGACCAACACCGTCAAAATCGGGTCCAAAAAACTGGAAGCCAACCCGGATCTGATTCAGCGGGGCATCTTTGTGGAAGATACCCAAAAGGCCGAATACTGCGAGGCCTATGACAGAATCATTGCGACCGCGATGAAAGGAAGGGCATAATGGAACGTTCAAGACTTGTTTTTTCAGGATCCGGCGGCCAGGGGGTGATCACGGCGGCCATCATCCTTGCCAAAGCAGCGGTGATGTTTGAAGGAAAAAATGCCACACAGTCCCAGAGTTACGGGGCAGCGGCCCGGGGGGGGGCCACAAGGAGTGACATCCTCATCTCAGACGCTGAGATCTATTTCCCCAAGGTGGTGCAGCCCAATGTCCTGGTGAGCCTGACCCAAGAGAGCTACAACACGTTTTCCTCCATCATCCGGCCGGGGGGGCTGCTGCTGGTGGACAGCAAATATGTCTCCATTGAAAAGAAAGTGGATGCCAAACATGTTTCCCTGCCCATGTATGATGCGGTGATGGAAAAAATCGGAAAACCCATTGTGTTCAATATCTGCATGCTGGGCGCTTTGGTGGGTCTCACCCGGCTGGTGAAACCGGAATCCATTCTCAAGGTGCTGGAAACCACCATTCCCAAGGATTTCATGGCCATGAACAAAACCGCCCTGGAACTGGGCATGACCATGGGTGAATCTGCCACCTATTGATTTCCCCCCACCCCAAGACATGACAACATCCGGAAAAATCCCTTCAGACCTGGTGGCGGACTGGCAGACCCTCCACCGGGTCTTTATCCGTCCCGAGGACGAAAACAGCCGGCAGACCCTGGTGAAATACATGGAGCAGATTCTGTTCGGTCTCCATGATTTCCTCAACACCCATGTGGGGGTGACCGAAGCCATTCCGCTTGCCACGCTGGCACAGTCCTTTATGGACACGACCATCAACCGGGAGCCGGAAAAAAAACTGGCGGATGTGATCAAGGACATCATCAATCAGATCGCTCCCCGGGCCGTGAATGTGGCGTCCCCCTATTTCATCGGCCACATGACCTCTGCCATCCCTTTTTTCATGGTTCACCTCAAGGCCATTGCCGCGGCCCTGAACCAGAACCTGATCAAACTGGAAACATCCAAGGTGCTGTCGGTTCTGGAAAAACAGGTGCTCGCCAAGATGCACCGCATGATCTATAACAGGGAACAGGCATTTTACGATCTCCATGTCCAGAACGTGGATACTTGCCTGGGGCTGTTCACCAACGGAGGGACCACCGCCAATATCACGGCCCTGTGGGTGGCAAGGAACCGGTGCCTGCCGCCGGTGGATAATTTTTCAGGTGTAGAGCCGGATGGAATGCCGGCCGCCATGAAAGCCCACGGCTTAGAGCGTCTGGTGGTCCTGGTGTCGGAGCGGGGGCATTTCTCTTTGAAGAAAGCAGGCGGCATTCTGGGTCTTGGCAACAAAAACGTCATCTCCGTCAAGGTCAATGAAAATCAGCAGATCGACATGACGGAACTGACCCGTCAGATTCAGACGCTCTCCAGCCAGAAGGATACACGAATCGCCGCAGTGGTCGGCATCGCCGGTGCCACGGAAACCGGCAGCATCGATCCTTTGCCCCGGATGGCGCAGCTTTGCAGGGCCCATGACATTCACTTTCATGTGGATGCGGCCTGGGGCGGGCCGGTGATGCTGTCGGAAAAATACGCGGGCCTGCTGGAAGGCATCCGTGAGGCGGATTCCGTGACCATTGACTGCCACAAACAGTTTTACATGCCCATGAGCGCCGGTATGGTTTATTTCAAAGATCCCGGCGCACTGGACCGGATCGTTTACCATGCCGGGTATGTGAACCGGAAAGGATCGGTGGATCTGGGCATCAAAACCCTGGAAGGTTCCAGGGAAGCCAGCTCCCTGATCCTGGACAGCGCCCTGAAAATCATGGGATCCCGGGGATATGCCCTCATGATCGAGCACGGCATCGAAACGGCCCGGCTGTTCGCCCAGAAGATCAAGGCCCGGCACCGGTTCCAGCTGGTCACCGAACCGGTGCTCAACATTCTCACCTACCGGGCCGTACCGCCTGCCTTGCGGCAGCCGCTGGAAACGGCGCCCTCCCTGTTCCGGCGTCAGGCCATCGATGCCTGCCTGGACAAGATCAACACCGACCTCCAGCGCATCCAGCGGGAAGCAGGGAAAAGTTTTGTGTCACGAACCTGCCTGCGGATCCGCCCGGATGACCCCCACACCGCCGTAGTCCTGCGGTCGGTGATCATGAACCCCTACACAGACGGCCGGATTCTGGATCAGGTTCTCGATGAACAGGAGGCGATTCTGGACAACATGGATATCCCGTCTGATATCCCGTATTGTCCTGTGTCCCTCCCGGAGAGCAGCCCCCCCCTGCCCTGAACCAAACGATATCGTCCTGTTTCAAACGACCCTACTACCAGATGGGTTTCATCGCCCCCATATAGGCCCGCAGTTTCCGGCCCACTTTTTCCACGGACGTTTCACAGATGGCTTCATTCACCTGGATCAGTCGGATATTGTCCACCCCGGCGTCTTTGACGTCAAGGCCCTTGCCGATGACATCCACATCGATGGCGGCCATGAATTCCTCCAGCAGGGGCATTGCACTGTGACAGAACAGATAACAGCCGTATTCCGCCGTATCGGAAATCACCACGTTCATCTCGTACAGTTTCTTGCGGGCAATGAGATTGGCGATCAGGGGCACCTCGTGCAGTGATTCGTAATAGGCGGACTCTGCCACAATGCCGGCGGACACCATGGTATCATAGGCCAGTTCCACCCCGGCCTTGATCATGGCCACCATGAGAATCCCGTGGTCAAAGTACACCTGTTCGGAAATCTCCTGCCTGCTTGACACCGATTTTTCAAAGGGCGTGTCTGCGGTCCGGGCCCGCCATTTGAGCAGATCAGTATCATCATTGGCCCAGTCCGCCATCATGGTTCTTGAAAACTTGCCTGACATGATGTCATCCATGTGCCGGTTGAACAACGGTGTCAGGATCTGTTTCAACTGCTCACTCAAGTCATAAGCCCGGATCTTGGCCGGGTTGGACAGCCGGTCCATCATGTTGGTGATGCCGCCATGTTTGAGCGCCTCGGTGACGACCTCCCACCCATACTGCACCAGCCGGGAGGCATATCCTTCATCCACGCCTTTTTCAATCATCTTGTCAAAACACAGCAGCGATCCGGCCTGGAGCATGCCGCACAGGATGGTCTGCTCGCCCATGAGATCCGACTTGACCTCTGCCACAAATGAGGATTCCAGAACCCCGGCTTTGTGACCGCCGGTGGCGGCGGCATAGGCTTTGGCCAGTTCCAGCCCTTCTCCCCTGGGATCATTTTCCCGGTGCACCGCAATGAGGGTGGGCACCCCGAATCCCCGCTTGTACTCCTCCCGGACCTCGGTTCCCGGCGCTTTGGGGGCCACCATGATCACGGTGAGATCTTCTCTGATCTTCATGCCCTCTTCCACAATATTGAATCCGTGGGAATAGGACAGGCAGGCGTTTTTCTTCATCAGGGGCATGACAGCGTTCACCACAGCGGTGTGCTGCTTGTCCGGGGTCAGGTTGACCACCAGATCGGCGGCAGGCAGCAGATTTTCATAAGTGTCCACAACAAATCCGTGTTCCGTGGCATTTTTCCAGGACTGCCGCTTTTCAGATATGGCCGCCTCCCGCAGGGCATAGGAAACATCCAGCCCGGAATCCCGCAGATTGAGACCCTGGTGAAGACCCTGGGCCCCGCACCCCACGATCACGATTTTTTTACCTTTCAGGGCATCTGACCCTGAAAATTCGCCGGTGTCCATGAAACGGCACTTGGACAGTTCGGCCAGCTGCAGCCGCAGGGGCAGGCTGTTGAAATAATTCTCCCCCATTTTGCATATCTCCTTGGTAATATCAGGTTACATTTATTTTGCCGGTGGATGGTATTGTGATCTATTTTTATTGTTGCGTCAAATGAATCATCTGCAACGTGATATTGCAAAAAAACACACCGCAATACCCGGGAAGGCAGCGGTCACTGTTTAAGCCGGAAGTTGGGCAGATCAAAGGTCTCCACCTTGAATTCGCCCAGAGACATCTGCCGGATCCGGATGGATTTCTCCCGGGCCCTGTCCACGCTTTCCTTGGGAATTTTGTGTTTCCGGAACCACTGATCCGGATTTTCCAGAAACCCCAGCAGGATCTTTGCCGCATCTTCGGCGGTACTGCATGATTTGATCAGCCGGGGAATAAATTCCGGACCGAATTTTTTACCGGCGATCTTCAGGGTCTGCTTTCTGGCATGGTCCCACATATTGTCCGGGTCCAGAAGGATGATGGGTGCCAGGGCATTTTCATGGAGCTTCATGGAGGTGATGGTGATGGCCAGCTCTTCCGAACTTCCGTAGCCGCCGGTATTGACCACCGGCAGGTTGCTCAGCTTCTGGAGATGGTCCTGCCGGGCCAGGCGCAGTCCTTCCCTGTACTTGATCAGCCCGTCACAGGTGGTCAAGGATGCCTGGTTCTCACCTTCCAGATCAATGGCAACCCCCACGCTCATGATATTGTGCTGCCGGGCCAGATCATTGGCTTCCTTCATGAGCCCGGGCCCGCCGCCGTGGACGATCCCCATTTCATTACCCAGCCGGGGGGCCAGCCGGCTGATCAGGTCGATGGTGAGCCGGTTGTCCGCCTCATGGGTATGGGACCCGTAAAAAGCGAACGAGTAACGGACCCGGTCGAACCGCTCCCGGTCCCCCGGTTCCATGAAACACCCGTGGTAAAAACTGTAGAGCTTGTCTATGTCCGGATCATACCGCAGAAATTCGCACCCCGAGTGTTCGGAATGGGTCAGCCGGATCATCTTTTTGACATAGTCATCTTCAAAGGCCGGATTGTTCATCTGGATGAGAAAGGTCCGCAGTCCGCTGGTTCTCAGTGCATCCACCACTTCCATGTCCGGAAACTCCCGGCCGATGAACACCCTTGAGTTCACTCCCCCCAGAACCGACAGCTTGTCCAGGGTGTTTCTGAATTTAACGCTGGCTTTTTCGGGAACCAGGGGGGTGTTTTTCCGAAAGGTGGATTCCAGGATGGCGTTGCGGATAATCTCCAGCTGCGCCTGACCGAAAGGGTCCAGGGCTTTGGGAATAGGGATGAAATTGGCCTTGTTCAAAATCAGTCCGAGCGATTCCCCATTTATGGCGGAAAACAGATTGGCGATCTCCGCATTGGTGAGCAGATCACTGAGCCGGTAGCCCTCCTGGACCTTGGTTTTTTCCAGCGGCACCGTCAATGGATTTTTGGCCCTGAAAAACCGGATCCGGATCCGGACATCCTTCAACGCTACCGCACCGGTTCCCAGATTATACAGTTCCACCTGGCGGTCCCTGAAGGTCCTGAAGGGGTCCAGGACCCGGGCCGGCAGATGTTCCACCCTTGCTGTCTCAGGATCGGTGACCGCATCAATGATACCATAGATATCTCCCAGAGTGATCTTGATGGCACCTACAAGCAGATCTTTGGGCACAAGCCGTGCCTTTTCGATGTCCAGAGGCATGCGGGAACGAATGGTGTTCAACGCGCTGC
>DATHSR010000128.1:0-4848 GCA_035464035.1 Desulfotignum sp.
CGGATCATACCCCAGCTCCACCTCGTCAAAATTGTTGATCCGCTTTTCCGGGGCCAGCTCGGGCATCCGGTACCGGTTTTCTTCGGGCATATCCGGGTCCACGGGCCGGTAGACCGGGTCCTCGGTCACAGGCACGTCCCGGCCTTCGGCCATGTCTTTTCCCGTGAGATACCGGAAGATGGATTCTGCGGCCTCCATGCCCGCGGCCACAGCCCCGATGGCCACCCCCGGGCCGGTCTGCAGATCCCCGCCGGCAAACACGCCGGGCCGGTCGGTCTCCAGGGTGACCGGGTCCACGTCGGTGGTGTTCCACCGGGTGATCCTGATATCGGCCAGGTCCTCGAGTACGGAAATGTCGGGCTGCTGGCCGATGGCGCAGATCAGCTGGTCGATGGCAAGGTCGTACTCACTGCCCGGAACCGGCACAGGCCTCCGCCGGCCCGAAGAATCAGGCTCCCCCAGTTCCATTTTGATCACCCGCAGGCCCGACAGCCGGCCGTCCGCCTCCAGGGCCTTCTGGGGGGCGGCCAGATAGGTGATGGTCACGCCCTCTGCTTCGGCCGCGCAGATCTCCTCTTCCCAGGCCGGCATCTCCTTGCGGGTCCTCCGGTAGATGATGGTGACGTTTTTTGCGCCCATGCGCACCGCGGCCCGGGCCACGTCAATGGCCACGTTGCCGCCGCCGATGATGCCCACGTTCGTTCCCACTTCGGTTTCACCGGTCAGGTTGAGTTCCCTGAGAAAATCCACGCCCTGGCGCACGCCGGGCAGGTCTTCGCCGGGAATGCCCAGGGCCAGGCCCCGGTGGGCCCCCAGGGCCAGGAACACGGCGTCAAACCCGCCGGCCATCAGGCCGTCCACGGTGAAATTTTCACCCAGGCGCTGGTTGCAGACGATTTCCACCCCCAGGTTGGTGATCACCTCGATGTCCCTGTCCAGGACTTCAGGGGGCAGGCGGTGGTCGGGGATCCCCACCCGCAGCATGCCGCCGGGTTTGGGCAGGGCTTCGAAAATCCGGGCGTCCACCCCTTTTTTCGCCAGGTGGTACCCGGCGGACAGCCCGGCCGGGCCCGACCCGATGATGGCCACTTTTTTTCCGATTTTCGGATCGCAGGCGATCTCGATCTTTCGGGGATCAAACTGGTCTGCGGCCAGGCGCTTGAGGTCCCTTATGGCCACGGGCGCATCTACCTGGCATCGTCTGCAGGCGTCTTCACACTCGTGGGGGCACACCCGGCCCAGCACCCCGGGCAGCGGCAGCTGTTCCATGATGATCTCCAGGGCCTGCCGGTAGTTTCCCTGCTTGACCATCTGCACATACCCCTGGACATTGAGCCCGGCCGGACAGGTGAGCCGGCAGGGGGCTTTGTCGGTCTTTTCAATGGCCCAGGCCGACGGCATGGCCTGGGGATAGAGCTTGAAAGCGGCCTTGCGGTCCCGCAGGTTCTCGTCGAACCGGTTGGGCAGGTCCACCGGGCACACCTTGCCGCACTCGCCGCAGGCGGTGCATTTTTCCAGATCGATGAACCGGGGATGCTGCGTGAGGGTGACCGTGAAATCGCCGGCCTCCCCGTCCACGGATTTGATCTCGCTTGTGGTCAGAAGCTCCACGTTCAGGTGCCGCCCGGCCTCCACCAGCTTGGGGGAGATGATGCACATGGAGCAGTCGTTGGTGGGAAAGGTCTTGTCCAGCTGGGCCATGGTGCCGCCGATGGCGGTGCTGCTGTCCACCAGAAACACCAGGTGGCCGGAATCGGCCAGATCCAGGGAGGCCTGGATCCCGGCAATGCCGGCACCGACCACCATTACCGATCCTTTTTCCATTTGGGTCATGTCGTCTCTCCTTGCATTTAGCCCCTTTTGGGGTCTATAATCCCACTTCGGCCAGGTCCGGCCCCAGATAGGTGCGTTCAGTGTCAGCCAGAACCCCCATGGCCAGGCAGAGGATGGTCCACAGATGGACCACGTGATAGTTGCCGCCGTAATGGTGGCCGATATCTTCAACCTGGCCGTGGCAGTTGTGGCAGGGGGCGATCACGTAATTGGCGCCCGTGGCCATGATCTGGTTGAACTTGATCCGGCCGTAGGCCCGGCGCTGGTCCGGGAATCCGGCCTGGAGGGCCCCGCCGCCGCCGCCGCAGCAGTAATTGTTCATGCGGCTGGGCACGGTGTCGATGAAGTTCTCCTCGCCCACCACGGTTTTCACCACAAACCGCAGGTCATCCACGATCTTGTTGGACCCGCTTTTCCGGGCGATGTTGCAGGGGTCCTGGATGGTGAATTTGACCTTGAGGTCCCGGTTCCAGTTTGCGTTCACCGGCAGTTTTCCCTCCCGGATCCACTGGGCGTAAAGCTCGATGATGGTGGTGAGCTCGAATTTGTGCGGGATTTTGAACTTGCGCAATCCTTCCAGGATTGCAAAGTATGAGTGGCCTCACTCGGTGTTGACCACCAGGGGGCTTTTGAGGTTGTTGTCCACGTGCAGGACAAACTCCTCGATGATGTACCGCCACCCCTCGTCGTCGGCCATGAACATGCAGTAGTTCTCCCCGGCCCACATCACCGAGGGATAGGTCCAGTCCGCGCCCACGGTGTGCAGGATCTTCCACAGCGGCCCCATCTCCTCGGGCTCGGTGACCGGTTCCCGGGAGTTCTGGTTGAGGACCATGTGGGCCCCCACCCGGTCCACGGTCACCTCCAGGTCCTCGAACCCGGGATGGGTTTCCCGGATCTCCTCGGCCACGTCCAGGACCGTGAATTCAAAATCCTCCCTGGCCGCGCCCATGGCCGACCCGGTGCGGATATGCTGGTCGCAGGAACCCAGGATGCCCTTGGGCCGTTTTTCCCGGGGCACCCGGGCCCGGATGTTGAAGATGAGCTTGGGGATGTTGATGTTCATGGGGCAGGCCAGCTGGCACCTTCCGCACATGGAACACACCCATTTCCAGTCCGATTTCATGATCTCTTCATCCATGCCGAAATTGAGCATGCGGATCAGTTTTCTGGGATCCATGCCGAACTGCTCAGACGCCGGGCACCCGCCGGTGCAGGTGCCGCAGGTCAGGCACAGATCAAAGTTTGCATCCGGCACCTTGTCCAGCACCGCCTCTTTGAGCTCAAAGTCCAGGGTGTCGATCTTGATTGCCTCTGCCATGGTTCGCGCCCCCCCTGTGCTATCGGGTTTATTTTAGTTCGGGTTTATCTTAGTTTGGCCGCGTTCAGATACTGGGCCAGTTTGTCCTCTCCGCCGATGGTGACGATGTGCACCCCCTGGCAGATATCTTTGAGCGCCTTGACCGTATCGGCGAACAGCTCGATACTGGCACGGGTCTTGTCCGGTGCGTTCAGCAGCTTCTGGATCACCCATTCGGGCACCAGGCCGGATTTGAAATGCCGGTTCAGAAACTTGCCCATGCCGGCGGTGCGCAGGATCATCACTTCGGCGATCACCGGCACCCGGAACGGGGCCACCTGCTTCATGAACTTTTCAAACTGGTCCACATCAAATATCGGGGTGGTGAGAAAATAACCGGCCCCCACATTGAGCATGTCCTCCATCTCCTCCATGCCCCGTTTGGGCATCTGCCGGCCCCAGGGGGTCTCCACCCCCGAGCCCAGGGTGAACTCCAGTTTCCTGCCCAGGTCGTTGCCCTCGATGGACTGCCCTTTCCGCAGGTGGTCCAGGACCGATCCCAGCTTGCCCGAATCCACGTGAAAGAACATGGACTCCTGGAGGCTGTCCCCTGAGATGCGGTAGTCCTCGGTGAACACCAGCAGGTTTTCCACCCCCACCTCATAGGCGGCGGTCAAATCCTTCTGGAGCTGGTACCGGTTCTTGTCTCGGGTGGTGGTCTGGTAGATGGCGTTGAAGCGGTTTTTGAGCAAAAGGTCACAGGTGACAATGCTGTCGCCCACCACGCCTTCAAGTTCCACATCCGAGACAGACACGCCGTCCACCCGCCCCCGGACCTTGCTCAGGCTCTGCACCAGGGCTTCGGGCTCATCGTCGCCAAGCGGGGCCTGAACTTCAGAGGTCACGATAAATCTCTTTTTTTCCAAGGATTCTTTTAAATTCATGATCTGCCTCCTTATGATTTTAGTCCCAGCAATTTTGCGACTTCTTCCTTGAGCTGGTGCAGCGGCAGGGGTTTGGAAAAGCAGACGTCCGCCCCGTACTCCTTCATCCTTGCGAACTTTTCATCGTCCAGATAGGCGGACAGCACGATGATCTTGGTGTGCTTTGTTTCCTCGCTGCTCTTGATTTTCCGGCAGACATCATACCCCTTGATGTCGGGCATCATGATATCCAGGATCAGCAGGTCCGGCTTGAAATGGTTGACCTGCAGCCCTGCCTCGAACCCGTCCGAGGCGGAAATCACCTCGTAATCGAACTCATCCTCCTCCAGGGCCTGGACAATGGATTCCACAATGATCATGTCATCATCCACCACCAGGATTTTCTTTCCGGTGTTGCCCTCCTTTTCCTCCGGGATGGGGATCCCCTGGTTTCGCATAAAGGTTTCCAGGTCGGACTTCTTGATGCGGCGATGGCCGCCCACGGTCTTGTACGCCTTGATGTGACCGGCTTCCACCCAGTTGATAATGGTCTTTGATGAAACATTGCAGTACTTGCTGGCCGTGAATACAGTCAATGTGTCTTCCATAATGCCTCCTTTGCATTTATGGTTTATAGTTTTTTCTATTATTATATAAAATATGGCCTGTCAAGGAAAAAATAATAATTAAAATAAATAAAATAACTGAACCTCCGAAGAAAAATCTAGGGTCAGGCCTGCGGAAATAAAATTATGGGGTCAGGCCTTGCATTTTTGACGTTTCTTTCGCAGC
>DATHSR010000129.1:0-7885 GCA_035464035.1 Desulfotignum sp.
GGGGATCGTGGCCCTGGTCGATCAGATGCGAAAATTTGGCGGTCAGGGTCCTTGTCTTGCCGGAGCCGGCCCCGGCCACAACCAAGGCCGGAGCCCCGGTGTGGGCCACCGCCTGCTGCTGCTGTGAAGATAATTGCATGAAGTTACGCTTTTATTTTGTCCGGGAAATGATCTGTTTCAGGGTGGTTTCAATGTCCTTCTGGATTTCGTCCAGGCGCTGAGATGTCAGGGCCTCAAACCGGAGCACCAGGGCCGGCTGGGTATTGGAGGCCCGGACCAGGCCCCATCCGTCAGGATACAGGGCCCGCATGCCGTCGATATCGATCACCTCCTGCCGTGCCTTGTAATGGGCCGTGATTTTTGCCACCACCTCAAATTTGGTCTCATCCGGGCATTCCACCCGGATTTCAGGGGTGGTGAAGGTTTTGGGCAGGTCCTGGATCAGTTCATCCACGCCTTTGCCGGTTTCTGCCATGATCTCCAGAAGCCGGCAGGTGGCATAGAGCGCATCGTCAAACCCGAAGTACCGGTCCTTGAAAAACATGTGCCCGCTCATCTCTCCGGCCAGCTCGGCATTTTCCTCTTTCATCTTCTTTTTGATCAAAGAGTGGCCGGTGCGCCACATGATGGCATTGCCCCCATGGCGTCGGATATCGTCATACATCACCATGGAGCACTTGACTTCTGAAATAAAGGTGGCGCCGGGTTTGCGGGAAAGAATCTCTCTGGCGTAGATCACCATGAGCTGGTCCCCGTAAACAACCTTTCCTTTCTTGTCCACAACCCCGATGCGGTCACCGTCCCCGTCATATCCCACCCCCAGATCCAGATTCTTTTCCTTTACCAGGCCGATGAGGTCTTTGAGGTTTTTCTTCTGGGTTGGATCTGCCTCATGGTTGGGAAACCGGCCGTCCGGGTCACAGAAAATATCATGCACCTCACATCCCAGGTCCCTGAGAACCGGCAGCGCCGTGATGCAGCCGGTCCCGTTCCCGCCGTCGATGCCCAGCCGGATTTTGACGGGAATGGTAATATGATCCCTGATATACTTGGTATAAGGGGTCAACACATCCACCTGGGTGAGCTTTCCTGTGCCGGTGACATAGTCTCTGCGCTCAATGGTCTTCCGGATCTCCTGCAGCCCCTGGCTGTGAATGGAATCATGACCGTTCATCAGTTTGAATCCATTGTATTCAGGCGGGTTATGACTGGCCGTTATCATGGCGCCGCCCTCAAGATCCAGGTGGTGAATGGAAAAATACAACACAGGGGTCGGACACAGACCGATGTCCGCCACATCACATCCTGTGGACAAAACGCCCTGAATAAAAAGATCTGCGTATTTTTCCGAGGTCAGGCGGCAGTCCCGCCCCACCGACACCCGGCCCCTGCCCTGATGAACGAGCAGGGTGCCGAAGGCCTTACCGATATCTCTTACATCATCATCCAGAATATCCACCCCGGCCACTCCCCGGATATCATATTCCCTGAAAATGCCTGTATTCATGCCGCCTCCTTGAAGGATTTCATAACAACGCCGTCCGTCTGCCGGCAACTGGTGCCAGTGTATCATAAATCATGGCTGCGTCAAACATGTAGTTGCAGACCGGCAGATCCCTGGAATACAGATGAAACAGGCAGACCGCACCGTGTCACGCCGGCAGACCGGCGGCCCACCGGGTTTGGCGAGAGGTGCCGAAAAAGTTAATTTCCAGGCGCGGAATCTGAGCTGAAATGCACAGCTTGCCCGGGTGTGTGAAAACTTTTTTTACTGAAAACCGTTTAAAAGCAGAATAATCTCCTTTTACTTTTTTATTTTCGGTTGATTTCACCCAAAATCTGCTATATCATTATCTGCCAGTTACAAACTGGTTCCAAACCATAGGCATATGAAGTTTGTTGAGATTAACCGTCACCCATCTTTTCAACCTTAAATTAAAAGGAGAAAAAAAATGAACAAAAAATTGATCCTGCAAGGTTTTTTATCAATCCTGGCTCTCCTGTTTCTCTTCGGATGCGCCGCCAAGCAACCGGTGGGGTTCACCGATTTCACCGCCAAACAGTTCGACCTGAATCAGTATGCGTCCAAAGTGGACAACTTTGTTGTGATCGTGGATGCTTCCAGCTCCATGCGTCATGACTACAACGGCACCCCCAAATTCGATACCGCCAAGACCGTTGTTGATCGTCTGAACATGACGGTTCCGGAACTCGGCCAGACCGCCGGCCTCAGATCATTTGGCCACCTTCCTGCCGTATCCAGAAACAAAACCGAGCTGCTGTACGGCATGGAAGCTTACTCATCGGCCGCCATGGCTGAGGGGCTGGCAAAACTCACCCAGCCGGGCGGCACCAGCCCCCTGGATGTGGCATTGAACGCCATCCAGACCGACCTGGAAGGATTGCCCGGTATCAACCATGCCGTGGTGGTCATCACGGACGGCGAACAGATGACCAATGTTCTGGCCCAGGCCCAGGCCCTCAAGGACAAATTCGGTTCTTCCCTGTGCATCTATCCGGTGCTGGTGGGCGATGCGCCGGAAGGCCGCCAGCTGCTCCAGGATCTCGCAGAGATCGGTGCCTGCGGATTTCTTACCACCGCCGATGACATCCTTACCAGTGCCGGCATGGCCGATTTTGTGGAAACCGTATTCCTGGCCGAAAAACCATCGGTTGTTGAAAGAAAAGACTCTGACGGTGACGGGGTTTATGATGACGTAGATCAGTGCCCCGATACGCCTCTCGGCGCCCGGGTCAATGCTGTCGGCTGCTGGGTGCTTGACAATGTCCTGTTTGATTTCGACAAGGCCGTGATCAAGGCCGAAGCTTTCTATCTGCTGGACGAAGTGGTCGTAATCATGGAAAAGAACCCGGACCTGATTGTGGAACTCCAGGGACATACCTGCAATATCGGCACACCTGAATATAACATGGGTCTGTCCTTGAGACGGGCCAATGCGGTTAACGACTATCTGGTGGGCAAAGGAATCGCTCAAAACCGCCTGACCACCAAAGGACTCGGTCTCACCAAACCGGTGGCCGACAACAGCACCGAGGTCGGCCGCTCCCTCAACAGACGGGTGGAGCTGCATCCTCAGAAATAATGGGTTAAATCACCCGTAAACACGGGCGGCGGGATGTCCATTCTTCAGTCAGGACATCCCGCCGCCTTTTTTCTTTTTTTCGCCTTGTTCCTTCTCCGGGCCCCACGCTCCCCCTGACCCCGGAGTTCAGACCGGCACTTCCTGCCCGGTTTTTTCCACCCCATACCCTCCCAGGGCCAGCACCCGTTTTTTAAATGCACCCCCGGCAATGGTTTCCAGAAGCGCCTGGACATTGGGGGTGTTGAAAAACCGCTCGGGTATCACCAGGTCATAGGCCTCGGTGACCACCGGGATAAAATCCAGGTCCAGGGCCCGGGCCGCCGCCATGATACCCAGTCCGGCATCGGCCCGGCCCGACAGCACGGCCACGGCCACCGACATATGGGTATATTCATCGTTTTCATATCCGATAATATCCGCCGGGGTCAGCTGGCTGCCCGCCAGTTTGAAGTCGAACAGGATCCGGGTGCCGGACCCGGGCTGACGATTGATAAACCGCAGTTTTTTTTGGGCAAGATCGGTGATAGACCCGATATTTTCAGGATTTCCTTTGGGAACGATCAGGCCCTGCTGGCGCATCACCAGGTTCACCAGGCGAACAGGAACATTCGGCAGGTATTTTTTAACATAGCTGCGGTTGTAGGATCCGTCCGCCGGATCCAGCAGGTGAATTCCTGCCAGGTGGCAGGCGGCGTTCCGGATGGCCATCAATCCGCCCATGCTCCCCACGTGGCTCGAAGAGATGCCGATGCCGTCATGGTGCCGCCGCATCTGGTCCGCCAGGAGGTCCAGGGTGTTGTCATGGGACCCGGTGATCACCAGGGTGTTCTCAATGGCGGACAGGGGCCGCAGCAGCCGGGCCGGGACCGTCTCGGTCTCGGAGATGCCCTCCACATCCCGGGGAATCTGGATGATGCCGTCCGCTTCGGTCAAAGTGGTGATGCTGCCCGACCCCCTGGGCAGCTGGGATGCCATCAACCGGCCATCCACCGCCCCGATCTTCACCCGCAGAAATTCATCCTGCCCCAGTTTGGAAGCGATTTTCCGGGCCACGCAAACCGGTTCGAACCGGAGTTCCATCGGCGGCAGCTTCTGAAAGGCCCGCAGCAGCGGGCCGGCAAACTGCTCAAACGCCACGATGGCGGACACCGGGTATCCGGGAATGCCGAATACCGGTTTGTCGTTCACCCTTCCCATGATGACCGGTTTTCCCGGCATCATGGTCACCCCGTGGACCAGCACTTCACCTAACGCGTCGATCACCGGCCGGGCATAGTCCTCTGATCCGGCAGAAGATCCGCCGATGAGGCACACCATGTCATAATCGCCCCTGACCGCCCGGTCCACCGCATCCCGGATCTTTTCAAGATCGTCCTTGAGCATGGGGTGGCAGTCGGCATCGGCCCCGTTGTCCCGGCAAAGGGCCCCCAGCACCGTGGAATTGGATTCAATCACCTGGCCAGGCAAAAGCTGATCCGGTGATATTTCCTGCCACTGCACCAGTTCCGATCCGGTGGGAATGATGAGCACCCGGGGCTTCTGCTGGACCGCCACCCGGAACACACCGCCGGAAAGCAAGGCCCCCATGGCATAGGCATTGACCTGATGCCCCCGGGGAAACAGCAGCTTGGTGGCCACGATATCCTCTCCCATTTTGCGCACATGCTGCCAGGGAAACACCGGCGCCTCAATTTCAACGGCGCTGTCATCGATGATGTTGACATGCTCGATCATGATCACGGCATTGGTGCCCGGCGGCATGGCATGCCCGGTATTGACCCAGAAACCGGTTTCACCGGGCACCAGGGTTTTGGGGGCCTCGTCGCTGGCACCAAAGGTGTCTTTGGCATCCACGGCCATGCCGTCCATGGCTGCGGCGTGGAAATTGGGACTGGACAGCCTGGCAATGGCAGGGGCTGCCAGGACCCGGCCCCGGGCGGCGGTCACATCCATGGTTTCCACGGCGGTGACCCGGTCCCTGAACGCATCGGTCAGTATCTGACGGGCGGTCTCAATGGGTTTGGTGTCCAGGTAGATGTTTCGTTTGGATGTCATATTCTTTTCCTGAGGTTTTGTTTTCAAACAGGGTACCTTCTCTGCGTTTATCTGATTGTCATTAAAGGAGAATCACCTGGTTCCAGGTATCTTTTTCCAGCCCTTCCAGATTCTCTCCGATATCCAGCAGCCCGTCCGCATGGACCATGGTGCGGATCAGGCCGGATTTTCCCAGCACCGGCCGGGCAGTCAGCCCCCCGGGACCCTCGGCCAGAATCACCCGGATAAAATCCCGCCGGCCCTGGGCCGAGGCCACATTCCGGGTCAGTTTCGCCGGGACCCGCACCAGGGGCTTAGGTGCCCCGTATCCCTGGATCCGGTTTAAAAACGGCAGCACCACCATCTTCATCACCACCATGGCGGACACCACCTGACCGGGCAGGCCCCACACCGGCCGGGTCCCGCTCTTTGCCAGGATGGTGGGTTTTCCCGGGCTCACAGACATGCCGTGAACCAGTATCCGGGTATCGGACAGCCCGGAGAGCACATCGACGGTGTAATCTCTGGTTCCCACCGAACTGCCCCCGGAGATGAGAACCATGTCGGTTTCGGACAGGGCTTTTTCACACACCGCCCGCAACCGGTCCGGATCATCTGTGACAATCCCGTACCGCACCGCCCGGGCATGGGCCTGCTGCACAAAACCGGACAGGGTATAGGCGTTGATATCCCGGATCTGTCCCAAAGAAGGGTGGCCATCGATGGGAACGATTTCATCCCCCGTGGAGATGATGCCCACCACAGGCACCCGGTGAACCGGCAGAGATGTAAATCCCATCCCGGCTGCCAGCCCGGCCTCCTGGGGTCGGATAAAGGTGCCGGCAGGCAACACCACATCTTTGGCCTTGAAATCCTCATCCGCATCGATCACGTGCTGGAGCGGGGCCACGCTTTTATAAATCTCCACCGAGGTGTCATCAATGGTCTGGGTATGTTCCACCATCACCACGGCATCAGCCCCCTTTGGCAGCATGCCGCCGGTGGAGATCCGGGCGGCCCGGCCCGGGGCCAGCTCAAAATCCGGCACCTGCCCCATGAGAACGGTTCCCTGGATCTCCAGCCAGGCCGGGGTGGATTCTGATGCGCCGAAGGTGGCGGCGGCGTTCACGGCGAACCCGTCCATGGTGGCCCGCCGGAAACCCGGCATATCCCGGGGGGCGGTCACATCGGCTGCCAGAATTCTGGAAAACGCGGCCGGAGTATCCACGGTTTCGGAATCTACCGGCGAAAACTGCGCCGTCAAGGCCAGGACCTCGTCCAGGGTTTTTACCTTGAAAAAATGACTCATCTGAGCGCCTCTTTCAACCGTCCCATGGCCTGGATCACATTTTCACGGCTGTTGAACGCCGATATCCGGATATAGGGGCTGCCGCACCGCCCGAATCCGCCGCCGGGGGTGCAGACCACCGCGGCCTTGTGCAAAAGCAGGTCAAAGAAATCCCAGGAATCCCGGCCCTGGCCGTCCACCCAGATATAGGGCGAATTGTCTCCCCCGGCGTACTCAATCCCCAGGTCTGCCATCGCCTGGCAGATGATATCCGCATTCTCCAGATAGCCGGCGATCAATTCGGATATCTGGGCCTGTCCTTCCGGGGAATACACGGCTTCCGCCGCTTTCTGCACCGGATAGGAAACCCCGTTGAACTTGGTGCTCTGGCGCCGGTGCCACAACCCATGCAGGTAGACCGCCTCGCCGCTGTCCAGAAACACCTGGCAGGTTTTGGGCACGACGGTGAACCCGCACCGGGTGCCGGTGAACCCGGCGGTTTTGGAAAAACTTCTGAACTCTACGGCCACCTCCCTTGCACCGTCAATTTCATAAATTGTTTTAGGCAGGGACGGATCCCGGATGAACGCCTCGTAGGCGGCATCGAACAGGATCAGGGCCTTGTTTTTCTTTGCATAATCCACCCAGGCGGCCAGGTCTGATTTTGTGGCACAGGTGCCGGTGGGGTTGTTGGGAAAGCACAGATAGATCAGGTCCACCGGTTCTTCGGGCAGCCGGGGCAGAAAATGGTTTTCCCTGACGCAGTCCATGTAGACGATCCGTCCGTACCTTCCGTCCGCAAACTCCCCGGTTCTGCCGGCCATGACATTGGTATCCAGATACGCCGGATACACCGGGTCCGGAATGGCGATGCGGATATCCTGGGCAAACAGTTCCTGGAAATTGCCGGTATCGCATTTGGCCCCGTCGCTCACAAAGATCTCATCTGCTGAAATATCCGCCCCCCGGGCCTGAAAATCGTGGGCTGCAATTTTTTCCCGCAAAAAGGCATAGCCTTGTTCCGGGCCGTACCCCCTGAAGGTGGCATCTGCGGCCATATCGTCCACGCCGCTGTGGAACGCTGCGACAACGGCCTTGGGCAGCGCCCTTGTCACATCTCCGATACCCAGGCGGATCACCCGGACATCCGGATTTTCTTTTTGATACTGACCGACGCGCTGGGCGATATCTGAAAACAGATAAGAGGCTTTCAACTTCCGGTAATTTTCATTGGCTCTGATCATGAAAACATTCCTTTCTATCTTGACTGTGATTATTTTGGATTTCAAAAGAAAAAAAACAGGTCATTTATTTTCCTGCAACAGGTTTTCAACAGTCCTTGCCAGGCAGAGAAATTCGCTCACTGTCAGGGTTTCCGCCCGCCGTTCCGGGGCGATCTCAGCCAGTGACAGGGCCCTTGCAACAGAAGGCTTGTCAAGTCCAAGATCCAGGCCCACCA
>DATHSR010000130.1:0-5354 GCA_035464035.1 Desulfotignum sp.
GTTCCGGCTGTTTGATGCGAAATTCAACCCGGCGGCCCCGGAGGACCTGACCGCGGAGCTTTTTGAAAGGAAAAAGGCTGAATTTGAACAGATGCTGGCGGTACGGTTCATGGATGATCCTTTGGGATACGATGTTTTTAAATTCATGCTCAAACTGATATCTTCCTGCCTGAAAACCAATTTTTACAGGTCTGAAAAACGCTCTTTTTCCTTCCGCCTGGACAACCAGGTGCTGGATCCTTTAGTGTTCAAGCAGTTTGTCTATGGGGTGTTCTTTGTCAACGGACATTATTCCACGGGCACCCATCTGCGGGCCGATGACATCGCCCGGGGCGGGCTGCGGATGATCCGGGTGACTCCGGCCAACCATGCCATGGAACTGGACAATGCCGTGCTTCTCAACTATGCCCTGGGTCCAAGGGCCCAGCGTCTCAAACACAAGGATATCTGTGAGAGCGGGTCCAAAGGCGTGGTGGTTCCCCATGCATTATACGCCCTTTACAGCCTGGATGCGCTGTTTGATTACACCGAAGGCATCATGGATCTGATGCTGGCTGATTCTCAGGTCAGGGACTACTACGGCCGGCCGGAGATGGTGTTTTTCGGGCCCGATGAAGGCACTGCGCCGTTGATGGACGCTGTGGCCTTCCGGGCAAAGGAGCGGGGATATGTCTACTGGCGCACCATCACCACAGGCAAGAGCTTCGGCATTCCCCACGACACCTACGGGATGCTGAAGAATCAGGATCTTTTCGGGCTGGTGCCTGCGGGCAAAACCGGCACTGAGCTGCTCATCAACGGAGACGCTGTGGTCACCACCACGGACATGGAGAAAATATATGAACACATCGGCGGTCAGGTAGAGACCAGCGGCATGACCACCACTTCGGTCATGGGGGCTTTCCGGACCCTGATCGCCCACAGCAAGGTCAAAGAAGAAGCCCTGAACCTCATGATGACCGGCGGGCCGGACGGGGACCTGGGCAGCAATGAAATTCAGTGTTACAAGGGGAAGATCTGCCTGGTGGTGGACGGGGGGTCCATTTTGTTCGATCCGGACGGGCTGGACAAGAAAGCCCTGATGAAAATTGCCTTCATGCGTCATACCAGTCCCCGGCTCAATTCTCTGGCATATCCGGAGGAAAAACTGGGGCCCAAGGGTTTCCGGGTGCCGTTGAAGGCCAAGAATCTCACGCTGCCCGATGGCACTTATGTGGCGGATGGCGCCATGTTTCACCGCAACTTCATCACGGATCCGGCCAACCGCAAATATATCGAACAGGCCGATATCCAGGCATTCATTCCCTGCGGCGGATTCAAGGACACCATCAACCAGCGTAATGTCAAGGCATTCACCGGCCTGTTCAAGGAACTGCGGTTCATTGGGGAAGGGGCCCATGTGTTTTTTGATGATGCGGCCAGACGGTATATCGCCAAAAAAACCGGCATTCTCCAGATCAAGGACAGTTCCGCGAACAAGGGGGGGGTGTTCTCTTCGGCAGTGGCAGAAGTGCTCACCGCGTTTCTGTTTGAAGATGACTATGAAAAACGACTTCTGGAAGACATTCCCACCCGGTGGGCCCTGATCCGGGATATGCTGACCCTGGTGAAAACCCATGCCTGCAACGAAACCGCTATGCTGCTCAAAATCCATGAAAAGAATCCGGACACCCCGTTGTTTGTGCTGTCAGAGCAGACCAGTGAGCAGATTTTCACGTTCCAGGCCCGGGTGGCGGACCACCTGGATGCCATTGTGGCGGATGCGGATCTGCTGTGGCAGGTGATGGCCGCCTATGTTCCCGGAGTGCTGGGCAGGCTGCTGGGCAGAGAGGCGATTCTGGGCATTATGAACGCCGAAAAACTGCGGTCCTACCGCAATGCCATTGTGACCAAAAAGCTGGCCTCCACGGCATTCTATCGCTTTGGCGATCAGTGGGACGACTATGTGGCATCGGTAGACAAAACATTTGTTCCTGCCATGAAAAAATTGTTTGAACCCGACAGTCCCCAAGCATAGATTTTTAATTTATTAAATGGATACAGGAGATGTATAATGACGACGATCATGGATATTGTTACTGCAAGAGATCCCTTTGAAAAAGAGTTTCATCAGGCGGTCACCGAGGTGATCGGGTCGGTGAAGCCGGTGCTGGACAGAAATCCCGAATACCGGCATGCCGGTATTGTGGAACGCATGGTGGAACCGGAGCGGATTATCCAGTTCCGGGTGCCCTGGGTGGATGATCAGGGCCGGGTCCAGGTGAACCGGGGATTCCGGGTTGAAATGAACTCCGCCATCGGTCCTTACAAAGGGGGGCTGCGGTTCCATCCGTCTGTGAATCTTTCCATTCTCAAGTTTCTGGCCTTTGAGCAGGTGTTCAAAAACGCCCTGACTACGCTGCCCATGGGCGGCGCCAAAGGGGGGGCTGATTTTGATCCCAAGGGAAAATCCGACAATGAAGTGATGCGGTTCTGCCAGAGTTTCATGTCGGAACTGTATCGGCATCTGGGAGCGGACAGGGATGTGCCGGCCGGGGACATCGGGGTCGGCGGCCGGGAGATCGGATATATGTTCGGCATGTATAAAAAGCTGAAAAACGAATTCACCGGCATGCTCACCGGCAAGAGCCTCAACTGGGGCGGCAGCCTGATCCGGCCCGAAGCTACCGGATACGGATCGGTGTATTTTGCCCAGGAGATGCTGTCTACCCGGAACCAGACCCTGACGGACAAGATCTGCCTGGTGTCAGGATCTGGAAACGTGGCACAGTATACCACGGAAAAACTGATCCATCTGGGAGGCAAAGTGGTTACCCTGTCGGATTCCAACGGATATATCTATGATGAGAGCGGCATCGATACGGAAAAACTCACCTATGTCAAGTATCTGAAAAACGTTAACCGGGGCCGCATCAAGGAATATGCCCAGAAATATCCGGATGCGGTGTATACGGTGCTCGACCCTTCCGCCGATCACAATCCTCTGTGGAACCACAAGGCGGACTGCGCCTTTCCGTCCGCCACCCAGAACGAGATCAATGAAAAGGATGCCCGTAACTTGGTCCATAACGGGGTGCAGGTGGTGTGTGAAGGGGCCAACATGCCCACCACCCTGGGTGGTGTGGATATTTTTCTGGACAACAACATACTGTTTGCGCCGGGCAAGGCTGCCAACGCCGGGGGTGTGGCGGTGTCCGGTCTGGAAATGGCCCAGAATGCCATGCGCATCAAATGGACCAGTCAGGAAGTGGAAGCACGGCTCAAAAATATTATTCAGCAGATCCACGGTTTCTGTCTGGCCGCATCCGAGGAATACGGCGTTCCGGGCAACTATGTGGTCGGTGCCAATATCGCCGGATTCGTCAAGGTGGCCGATGCCATGATGGATCAGGGGGTGGTGTGATCAACAGGCGGTATCGTTAAAAATCCTGGAGGTCCGGTGCAATGGCTGCCAGTTCATTGGGCCGGACCGGCCGCCAGGAGATGGTATAAAAGGTTTCATCCGACAGTTTTCTTTCCGGTTTCAGCATACCCGCCCGGAGCGGGTCCCCCAGTTTGATCCACAGGACACGGGTCATGTCCAGGCCATACTGTGCACTGATTTTTTCGGCAAAATTGTGGAGATAGTTTTCCAGGGAGGTGTTCATGACTGCTCCGGTTTTGAGGGGCTTGAATACTACGGCAACCGGAAACAGATGTTTGATCCCACTGTTGCGGTTTTCCAGCTGGATAATCCGCACCCGATAGCATCCGGGCCACCAGGAGACCGGTTTTTTCCCGGACCTGCTTTTTCCGTCCCATTCATAAGTAAAATCATGGAGAATCATGGTAACCTCCCCGTATTTTGGTTTCAATTCAGCGCCTGACGGCAGGCCTGTGCCACATCCTCCGGGTATGCGCCGCTGATCCACCGCAACTGGGCCTCGGAAAAGGTGGGCGGTGCATAGGGCAGCCTGGGGATGAAGCTGTAAATCAGGTGCTGGCCGGAATACGGGTCATCAAACCGGCCAGACAGTTCAAAGGACGTGATCATGTCCGCCCCAAGTTCTTCCAAAATCCTGACTGCAAGGAAGATACCGCCGTCCAGTGCAGTTCTGACTGACGTGTCTGCAGCCAGTATATGGGGAACCGGTTTTCGGGTCATCACCTGCAACTCCCATTCACTCACCTGAGCCTTGGGCACAAACAAAATGACATGGTCATCTTCATGGATGATCAAAGAATCTTCACCACGGGCGCTGCCATCCGTGCGTCGGTTGCTGCGTATGGCTTGAATATAAGCATCGAAAAACGGTTTGTCATGGGCCGTTGCATAGGCCCGGATGAAATCGGCTACCAGGTCACCGCAGGCAAAGGCTGGCAACGGGTGCCGGGTACTATCATATACCTGTCTGGGGACCAGGGCGTTCTGCTGGTGGATCATCTGGTGGGAGGCATGGAGCCTGTGGCCGGACTGGGCAAACCCGAATCCGAAATTCCACCCCCACAAGGCACCGTTGAAGTCCAGTTCCTGCCCCCGCCCGCTGTCAAGAGCCTGGATGATTCGCCGGCGAAGGGTTTCCAGGTCTGATCCAGACACTTGGCCGTCATATGCCGGCACCGGCAGTTTCAGCTGCCGGGCCACACGGATGTACACCCGCTGATAATACAGATGGCGCAGGCCCTGGATATCTTCACCGCTCAGGTCCCGGGCCCGGTACCGGATCCGGTCATGGGCCATGTTGGATGCAAAATGCCCCCAGGGTATATAGGAGTTGCGGCGCAGGTATTCAAACACATGGGTGGCGTTTTTGGTATATTCGCCGATGATCTCACTGTTTCCCTGAATTCCGGGCCGCAGGACCATGGCTTCTTTGTATGGGTCGGGCAGGTGGGGGTTGTTCACCAGCACCTCGAACAGGTCAGGGTCCCTGACATCAGGGACCGGGGTGCCATTTTTCCCTTGCCGGAACCCCATGCCCCAAGGATGGCTTTCCCCGAAATCGAACAGCAGGACGCAGGCAAGGCGGGCCAGGGCAGACAGCTCTCCAGGATCTGTGGACGCCTGGGCCAGGGCGATTTTCAAGGGATGAGGCAACGCCGCCAGCAGCCGGATCTTTTCTTCATCTGTCAAAACCTGGCCCTGGTTTTCCAGGCTGCCGAAAAAGGAGCAGGCATCCGGCCGGGAAATCCGCAATTTTTCCGGATTTCCGGCCTTGGGGTCGGCCCAGGCGCTGTTGATGAAGGTGGTGCCCCGGAACGGAAACGGGTTGGCAATCTCATAAATTTTGTCTGCCGAAGGTTCCCGGACAGTTCCTCGGGGAAAGTTGGCATGGTTCCATACCGGGGTGCCGTCAGGCAGATTTCCCAGCCGG